>NZ_JACJOD010000013.1:300000-589518 GCF_014695385.1 Trichocoleus sp. FACHB-46
AGAAGAACAAGAGCGCAAAGACGGCATGTCCAAAAGTGAACCAACCACGAGGGCTAGTCCGGAATACCCCGTCAGAGTTTAGAGTTTCGCGATCGAACTGGAAGGGCTCACCCAATTGAGCCGCACGAGCATAACGCTTCACAGTCGCAGGATCATTGAATGTTTGACCATCCAATTCACCACCGTAGAAGCTGACAGTTACACCAGTCTGCTCAAAGCTGTATTTAGATTCAGCCCGACGGAATGGGATATCTGCCCGAACTACACCTTCGCTGTCAGTCAAGACAACTGGAAAGTTCTCAAAGAAGTTAGGGATACGGCGCACAAACAGCTCGCGACCTTCAGAGTCCGTGAAGACAGGGTGGCCTAGCCAAGTCTGAGCGATTCCATCACCTTTGTTCATCGGACCTGTACGGAACAAACCACCCTTCGCCGGGTTGTTGCCCACATAGTCGTAGAACGCTAGCTTCTCAGGAATCTCTGACCAAGCTGTTTCGAGACTGCCGCCTCCAGCAACAGTGGCTTCAACCCGACGGTTGATTTCTTGATGGAAGTAACCTTGGTCCCACTGATAACGAGTTGGCCCAAACAGCTCAATGGGGGTGGCAGCATTGCCATACCACATCGTACCTGCGACCACAAAGGCAGCAAAGAAAACAGCCGCAATACTGCTAGAGAGTACAGTCTCGATGTTACCCATCCGCAGCGCTCTGTAAAGACGCTCTGGAGGACGAACACTGAGGTGGAATAAACCAGCAATAATGCCAACCGTTCCAGCAGCAATGTGGTGAGCCACAATACCACCAGGGTTAAAGGGGTTAAATCCAGCAGGTCCCCACTCTGGAGCTACAGGCTGGACACTGCCTGTTAAGCCATAGGGGTCGGAAACCCACATTCCAGGTCCAAACAAGCCTGACAAATGGAATGCACCAAAGCCAAAGCAGAGTAGACCAGACAAGAACAAATGAATGCCAAACATTTTTGGCAAGTCGAGGGCAGGCTCACCAGTCCGGGGATCTCTGAACAGTTCTAAATCCCAATAAACCCAGTGCCAGCAGGCAGCGAGGAATAGCAGACCGGAAAGGATAATGTGAGCAGCTGCAACACCTTCAAATGACCAGATACCAGGATTGGCTGCCGCTTCACCTGCAATGCTCCAGCCACCCCAGGATTGAGTGACACCCAAACGAGCCATAAAGGGTAGAACAAACATGCCCTGACGCCACATGGGGTTCAGGACAGCATCGCTAGGATCGAAAATAGCCAGTTCATATAACGCCATTGAACCGGCCCAGCCTGCCACAAGTGCAGTATGCATTAGGTGTACAGAAATCAGTCGCCCTGGGTCATTCAGAACGACTGTGTGTACTCGGTACCAGGGTAGTCCCATTGACTACGCTCCTCCTCTAGATATTCCTACTTCAACGCTTCTTTCAGCATTTTGTTAAGGTGCCGGATACTGATAAACCTACCAGATCTAGAACCGCTGTAACTCTTTTGCCGTTTAGCACTGTCTACCAAAATTGCCTCTAAACAAGACAGCTTAAGCAGTTTGACAATGCGCTTATAAAGATGAAATGTATAAAGAAGTGTAACCAGTGTTAGAGCCTAATGCAAGCAAAGTTGATGGTTCCGCAATAGTCCTTCGTGACTTGTAACAGCCTTCAAGATCCTGACATCTTCCGGTTTCTAACTAAGAGCTGGCAGAATGAGCCTCCTGGGTCAGATCAGCAGCAAGTCATTTGTTAGCTTAGAAACGGGAAGCTTTGATTCTGAGAAAGAATTTGCATTTCTTGAACCTTGAATGGCTAAGCTGATACATTTTTGCTGCAATGCCCATGCCGCTTGGATAGAGCCGCTTTTGTGATGATGGGTGAATGTAACGAAGAGACAAAGAGGGGAACGGGTATCGGGTATGGGAAACATTAAGTTCATCAAAGAGAATAAAGAGATCATCGCAGCGGATGGAGCCAACCTGAGATTTAAGGCGATCGAGAATGGGATTGATATTTATACCTTCATTGGTAAGATGACGAACTGCGGCGGGTATGGCCAATGTGGTACTTGTATCGTCGAGGTTGTAGAAGGGCTAGATCATCTCTCTCCTCGCACTGAGGTGGAGGATCGTAAACTCAAAAAGAAGCCTGATAACTATCGACTAGCTTGCCAAGCCCTCGTAAATGGGCCTGTGAGCGTGAATACTAAGCCTAAAAGCTCTTAAGTAGAGATTGAGGGTAGGTGTTGGCAGGGAACCCATCTGTGATACAAGATAGACAGAGCACTGAAGGCTCTTCACAAAGCCCAGTTCTAACAACAGCATTGCCAGTGGCGGCAACTTGTTTATTTGAGTGAGCTGGGCCTGTTAGTAACTTTGAAATAAATTTGAGGCTGGGTAATGGAAGTTAATGAATTAGGCTTTGTCGCAAGTATTCTGTTTGTGTTGGTTCCAGCAGTCTTTTTGCTGATTCTCTATATCCAAACTGCCAGCCGACAATCAGCAGACCAAGACAAATAGTTTGCTTGAGAGATCGTAGAGACGTTGGGTTGTGCTTTTACTTTCCTCTCGACGGCTGCAAAACTTGGGTTAATTTACGTTTCCGAGCAACTGAATTGGATTGATACTGCTAAGCGCCTACTTGTTATAGAGTGTGGCGCTTTTGCTATGGTTGCAATCAAACTCTCCGTTTGAGCAAAGTTCTTTGGTGGGGTAGGCTGTTGCGCTCCCAGAACACGCGATCGCAGTAGCCCTGAATGTGGCGATCGCTTTCTGCTAAGGCCAAACGTTTAGCTGCCAAGCAAGCATAGTACTCGTCTAGTTCAATTCCGACAAACTGCCGCTCCAGTTTCTTAGCGACGACAGAAGTCGTTCCAGAGCCAAGAAACGGGTCGAGAACCACAGCACCCACGGGTGAGCTAGCCAAGATAATTTTGGCGATTAGTTTTTCTGGTTTTTGGGTGGGATGGTCGGTGTTTTCCGGCATTGACCAGAAGGGCACGGTCATGTCGGTCCAGAGATTGGAGGCTGCGGTCAACCGAAAGTTGCCCTCTGAGGTATTTTGCCAATCTTTGGGTTGCCCTGACCCATCGGTGTAAGGAGCGCGAACTTGACGCTTCAGTTGCACGGCCTCAGCATCGAAGTAGTAGTCTTTTGAGACGGTACAAAACCAAATATCTTCGGCGCAGTTTTTCCAATTGGCTTTGGCTCCCCGACCTTTTTCGCGCTCCCAAGTGATGCGATTGCGCACCGTGAAATAGCGCGAGGCGATCGCATAAAGGGCGAGAGAAGATTGCCAGTCCCCACAGAGATAAACCGAGGCTGTGGGCTTGAGTACTCGTACTAGGCGAGACAACCAGCTATCTACCCAATCACTGTACTCTTCTAGCGATCGCTGTTTCACCCATTGTTGATTGAATTGCTTGGTGAGGTTATAGGGAGGATCAACTACCAATAAATCCACAAATTGCTCTGGTAACCAGCCCAAAACTTGGAATAAGTCTTGGCAGATGGTTTGGTTAAGCAGCGTATGAGTGGTAACTGGACCACTTAACTGCAACAGTTGGGATTGGTAATGCGATCGCTCCGCTTCTGTCAACGTCAGGGTACGATTTCGAGCGGCTCTGACTCTCTCTGCCACGTTTCACCCTCTAAAACAGGCTTGGCTCTAGAGTAGCGTCTGAAAAACCGCTCAGAAGTTTTGCTTCACAAAGCAACAACCTGGACTAGATTTCAGGAGTGCCTGCCTCTAGCCCAGGTTGGTTGACTCAACAACTCAATTAACTGCAAACTTAACCGACTGTGCGCTCTAGCAACACAGGGCAATTGGCATAAACCCGCACGTAATCGGATAGGGAGCCGCCTAGCAGGCGATCGAGATCAGGCAAGCCTTTGCCAATTGCAGGACGGCGATCGGGAGAGCCTAACATCAACAGGTCAACGCTCATCTCTTCGGCTAAGCGACAAATTTCTTCTCCGGGCTTACCGCTGGTGGAAATGCAACGGTAGGCAATGCCCCACTTTTTCGCCGCTGCTACAGCAGGGGCCAAGACAGGATCTTGCTCTGGATTGTGCATGGTCACACCGGATCTTTCTTTCTTGGGATTAACGTGAGTTAGGAGCAATTGTCCTCCCTTCACATCGCGCAACAAGAAGGTCGCTAAGTCAAGTGACTTTTTAGCTGAGTCAGAATTATCCATTGCTACCATGACGCGATGGATTTGCTTTACATAAATGTCGTCCTTGACGAACAACATGGGACGAGAAGAAGCTTGGAAAACATACTGGCTGACAGAGTCTTCTAAGATTGCCTCTAGGCGCTTTAGGCCACGGGAACCCATAATCACGAGATCGGCATCAATCTCATCAGCGACGCGGCAGACTTCATCCTTAGGATTGCCTTCGCGTAGAATCGTCGTAACATGGCCCGAATCAAGGTGCAGGGATTGCACAGCCGCCTCTAGGAGTTGTTGGCCTTGCTCCCGCTTTGCAGCCATTGCTTCAGCCGTAATTTGGGGCTGCACTACGTGGAGAACTGTAACGGATGCCCGTTGCATGGACGGAATGGCCATTAAAGCCTTGAGCATCTCTTCAGAGTGTCCATTTCCGGAATCAGCTAGCAGAATTCTCTCAATCATGGTTTCGCCTCGTGCCCAACAAAATTGTCTAGTTTCTTAAATTGATGCCTGAACAGTTCGGTGATTGGTAACACCTTTTAATCATTCATTAAGTTGAATGATCGAATGGCTCAAAAACTTTAGCCTTCTTCTTACAAGATCATCATATCTACGGATAGTGAATGGTCCTATTCTCTTAAAGATTTGTGATTCCAATTTCTTGTTAAGAAGTGTCACGATTATTAGGTCAAAAGTATCTGTGTAAAGGATTTGTAGTAATCAAACTCAGTTTTCATTCTGAGAGGAGAGTAAAAATCGACAGTTTGAATTGATTCAGCAAAATTAGGCCTAGGCGAACTTAAATAATCTGAACAATTAGTGTAAAAATTAGTTTAGAAATTAATGTAAAACTTAGATTTTTTAGGCGATCGCAACGTGTCGGAAAGTAAACAAATACAACCTCAAGTTCCTGCTTCGGGAGCAATTCAAAGCCCACCGTTGTTCGCATCGGGAAGTTGGTTTGAGTACCCGGTGCGGGTTCATCCTAACCATACTGACTATGCTGGAGCCGTTTGGCATGGTGCTTATGTGGCTTGGATGGAAGAAGCTCGAATTGAATGCCTACGCGCGATCGGCATTGATTATGCTGACCTAGTTGCGTTGGGTTGTGACTTACCTGTAGTGGATCTGTCAGTGCGCTATCATCGCTCCCTCCGCCTAGGCATGTCGGCGATCGTTAAAGCTCGGATGGCCGATGTCGATGGAGTGCGAATCAACTGGGATTATCAGATTCAATCTCCGGACGGCGCGGAACTATACCTGACAGCGCGGGTGATCTTGGTAGCGGTTGATCGGGAAAAAGGCAAAATTATGCGGAGACTGCCGCCCGCTGTCAAAGATGCCTTGGCTCGATTGGTAGGTGTGAGCTAACAAGCTTGCAATTAGCTGCCAAACAGGAACTGCCAAACAGCCTGAACGATTTGGAGAACTTGATTCCATACTTCTTGGAAGCCAATTCCAAAGAACAGTTGCAGCGCCAGAATCCCTAAAGCGACCAAGATGGCCGTTTTGACTGTGGTTTTGACCAGGTTGATTAAAGCCGTAAAAACCAGTGCCGCCACGATGAGGGCAGCGAGGATCAGGATCAGTTCTCCACCCATCATGTCACCTCCAATTTCCAGGCGATCGCTCAACCTTGAATTCAGCCTAAGCTTGCCTGTTGCTAATGAATGACTGGAATGAGTCGATGTTAACGCAGAGAGATCAGGCGATCGCCTTGGTTGAGTTCCTCAGTTGCTTGCAAAACAGCTTGTCTAGCCCACTGGTCAGCCGCCACAATGTCTTGCAAGGAAGGAGTAGCTGAGTTTTGGGTTTGGTAGCGATCGCAAGCGGTTTCGATTAGGCGAGGGATATCTAAGAAGCGAACCTTTTCGTCGAGGAACAGGGCTACTGCTTGCTCATTTGCAGCGTTGAGAACCGCTGGCATCGAGCCACCCGCACGACCCGCAGCATAAGCCAACTGCATACAAGGATACTTCTGGTGATCGGGAGCGCGGAAGGTGAGGTCGCCTGCTTTCACTAAATCGAGGCGTTCCCAGTTGGTGTAGATGCGATCGGGCCAAGACAGAGCGTAGAGCAGAGGTAGGCGCATATCGGGCCAACCCAGCTGCGCCAAGACAGAGGTATCTTGCAGCTCAATCAGTGAGTGAATAATGCTCTGGGGATGGATGACGATTTCGATGTCGTCGTAGTCCATGCCGAAGAGGTAGTGCGCTTCGATGACTTCCAATCCCTTGTTCATGAGGGTGGCCGAGTCTACCGTAATCTTCCGACCCATTGACCAGTTGGGATGCTTAAGTGCATCAGCCACTGTCACCTGGGGCAGTTTCTCCACAGGCCAATCGCGGAATGCACCACCGGAAGCAGTCAGCAGAATTCGCCGCAGTCCACCTTTGGGAACTCCTTGTAAGCACTGGAAAATAGCCGAGTGCTCGGAGTCGGCAGGCAACAGTTTGATGCCATGTTTCTCGACTAAGGGCAGCACTACAGGGCCACCTGCAATCAAAGTTTCTTTGTTGGCGAGGGCAATATCTTTCCCTGCTTCGATCGCGGCGATCGTGGGAAGCAAACCTGCACAACCAACAATTCCAGTAACGACGGCTTCTGAGTCGCCATATCGCGCCACTTCTATAATTCCCGCATCCCCCGTGAGCAGAATCGGCTGGGGGTCGAGGTCTGCGATCGCCTCCTTCAGCTCTGGCATTTTCTCCTCGTCACACAGGGCCACAATTTCTGGCTTAAATTGTCGAATCTGTTGCGCCAGTAGTTCGACATTCCGTCCAGCCGCTAACCCAACAATCCGAAATTGATCGGGATATTGGGAAACAATGTCTAGCGTTTGCGTACCAATCGAGCCAGTGGAGCCGAGGAGAGTAATTGCTTTCACAATCGCTTAAGAATTGACTGCAATTCCACTATAAATGGCGATGGACACGTTCTAACCAACCAGAAGCTGGGTTTATTTCTGCTCATCTCATGCTGCTGGCTTTATGCATGGCGATCGCTTTACGAACCCTTAGCCTCTCGAAACATCATTAAAAGGTCAAGGGATACGGGCTCAGCAACACCGAGGATGGTGAGAATGGCATGAGCTTGACCACGATGGTGAGTCTGGTGATTAAAGAAGTGAGAGAGAATTTCGCCCAGAGGTTGACGGTGAGCTGCTCCGTCGAGCGTGTGATAGCTCAACTCTTGATTAAGCTCTGCTTCAGTTAATCCTTCAATAAATTGCAGAATGCGATCGTCTTCGGCTTCTCTGGCGGCTTGGAGGGAAGGTAAGTCTTCAAAGGCGATCGCGTTCAACTTATCAGGATGCTCTCCAGTTCCAGTGATCCGCCGCATCCAAATGCGATCGGCTGTAAGGATGTGGTTTAGTGTTCCTTGTAAGCTACCAAAATACGCCCCTACGTTTTTACGATAGGCTTCATTGGGCAATTCACGAGCCATTTTGTAGAGTCTGGCATTCGCCCAAGCGTTATATTTTGCGATCGTGACAAAATGCGATTTCAGGTTCATGGCTCTATCTACTCAAAGAACCATTTGTAGACTGTGACTTCCTGTCCAGGCTGATTATTTACCGTTATGACTACCAAGGTTTTTCCCTCTTCATTTTTAAAGTGAAAGCGACAGAGACCTAATCCTGTGCCAGAACATGAAGTTACTTCTTGATAACCTTTTTCAGAGAATAGATACTTAACAGAAGAATTCTCTAAATCCGGAAACAAACCCATGCTGGCAGGAATTTGTGCCTACCAGCCTTGATTGAGTAAAAGTTGTCTTGCCTCTTCATATGGCATCATTTGTTTCAAGCTGATTGACACGGAACCTTGCTTAGAAGAACTTTGAGATTGGCTACTTGATTCATCACTAGTTGCTCTTTGGAGATAAATTGTAAAAGTTTCGTTTGGATCAACCTGTAGATTTAAAATTTGTCTTTTCAGTTGAAAGCCATCCTTACTTAAAATCACTTCAATATCTTTTCTCCTTGGAACTTCAATATTGACATATCCATTGCTGTCCGTATATCTAGATATTGGGGCACCATTAAAGATAAATCGAACTTCTACTTGTTCAATAGGCTGATTGTCAGTTGTATAAATATTAAAACCCACCTCCATCATCTCATTTGGCTTAGTTTGGGATTGAGTATTTTCAGTTGTAGAGCCTTGAGGAAAAATCTTCTGCACCAAGCCTGGGAAAAACTGTGGAAAGCCTATTGCTGTTATGAGAGCTGCTACTCCAGTTAATACAGCAGTAGTAATGGCTGCCCATCCATCAAGCTTTGACTTTTTATCTTCTTTTCCATCTGGCATATATGACTTAAACCTTAGTGATCAAGGAGGTATGAAGGAAAATCGAAATTCAACTGCATAAAGACTACAAGCTCAATCGATTCTATGGCATCTAATTTCCTAGCTACAATCATCTATTGCAGCTTCAGATAAGTAAGCGTTTCAAATAATCTGTCGCAGGTGAGCTGACCCAGAGAGGCGTTTTGGGTTGATATAGTAGCAAAGCGATCGCAAACCCTAACCCTTATTGGCATTCTCGACCATGTCCCCGGTGGATTTTTCACAGCAGACCATTTCTGTCACCTTAGATGCAGCACTGGTGCAACAGGTAGACCAACTAACCAGCGATCGCGATCGCGCCATTGCTGAAGGTTTGCGTTGGTGGTGCGAAAAACAATCAGCTCAACAACGACTAGCGTTTGCCCAAGCTCGGCACGAACGCCACGAACGCGACGAGACAGGTTGGTTAGTGTAAGCCACATGATTGCACTCGAAGCCTACAACCTGAGCAAAACCTATCGCGATCGCGGCAAACAAATTCAAGCCGTGCGCGATGTTTCCTTAACCATCAAACCCGGAGAAGTTCTCGCGTTTTTAGGGCCAAACGGAGCAGGCAAAACAACCACGATCAAGATGATTGCGGGCTTGATTCGGCCTGACTCTGGCTTTGTCAAAATTGCTGGCAGTGACCCCCACCGCGACCCCTGCGCCTTAAAGCTGCTGGGTGCAGTTTTGGAAGGCAATCGTAATGTCTACTGGCGGCTCAGCCCAGAAGAAAATCTGGAATACTTTGGCATGTTGCGGGGGCTGGATCAACGTCAGGCGAAACGGTATGGGCGATCGCTGCTAGAACGCTTTGGCTTGATGGATAAACGTCGGAGTCCAGTGCAAGCGCTGTCACGAGGAATGCAACAGAAACTAGCGATCGCCGTAGCTCTGGTGCATCAACCGCAACTTTTACTGTTAGATGAACCCACCCTGGGCCTTGATGTAGAAGCTACCGAGAACGTCAAAGCTTTGGTACGCGAAATTGCTGAAGAAGGACGGGCGATTTTGCTCACCACCCACCAACTCGACATTGCCGAACAGCTTTCCGATCGCGTGGCGATTATTCAAGCAGGTGAAATTATTGCTGAGGAACCTACCCGTGAGTTAATTCGGCAATTCTCTGGGTCTGCTTACACCATTGAACTCGAAAGCCCATTGGATGCCAAGCAGAGTCAGGCGATCGCGGCCTTGGGTGCAGTCGTTGAAACTGAACAAACCGTATATGTTCAGGGTGCTGAAACGTTGTATCAGGTGTTTGCTATTTTGCAGCCCTTGCCGATTCTGCGGGTGAAGAAAGACCAAGCTGATTTGACAGGCATCTTTTTGAAACTGGTGCGGGAGGGGCGAGATGCTTAATTTGTTTTGGGCAGAATTACGGCGGAGTTGGATTCAGTTCATTCGTTACCCTGCCGACGCGATCGCCGGACTCTTAATCACCACATTGGTCTTCTACGGGCTGTTTGCTAGTGCCCGTTACATTGCTGGGCCTAGCGTCCAGTTTGGCGATCGCTTAGATGCGATAGTCATTGGATATGTGCTGTGGACGCTGTTGATCTTCATCATGAACGACATCGCCGTTGGTTTACAGGCAGAAGCCCAAACCGGGACGCTAGAGCAGTTATTCCTATCTCCCTTCGGAGCCTCACGAGTCTTCTTGATGCGGGCGATCGCAAGTCTCACTCTCCGCTTATTCCTGACTCTCGTAGGGCTGCTGATCATCATGGCAATCACAGGCAGTCGGCTCAATTTCAGCTTCAGTTTATTTTTGCCGCTCAGCACCATTCTGCTTGGAGCCTACGGTTTATCTTTTGCGCTCGGAGCCTTGGCGTTGCTGCTCAAGCGGGTACAGCAAGTGTTAGGCATTTTTCAATTTGCCCTATTGTTCCTGATTTCAACCCCCACTGAAGATTGGACAGGTTCACTGCAAATGTTATCAAGAATCTTACCGATGACCGCTGGGGCAGGTGTGCTGAGAGAACTAATGGCAGAAGGGCAAGCCCTAGATTGGAACGAGTTGGCGATCGCCTTTATTAATGGGGCTGTCTATTTAGTAGTTGGTGTATTGCTATTTTGGCAAGCCGAACGTCGAGCTAAACAACGAGGTTTGTTAAGCGGATATTGAGCCTAAAATGCGTGAAGAATCACCCCTCCCAACCCTCCCCGACGCGGAGAGAGCTTCAAGCCCCCTACAAAATCTTTTATGCAATCTCAAACTTCTGCCCCTGGAAACCAGACTGTCTCTCCCACGCAGTTTTATACCTGGAAAGGATATCGTTGCGCTTATGAGGTGCAAACTCCCCCTGACGCGTCCACGGGAACTGGAACACCCTTGTTGTTAATTCATCCGATCGGTGTGGGATTGTCACGGCACTTTTGGCAGCGCTTTGGGAGAGAGTGGTATCAAGCGGAGCATCGTAACCCTATCTACAACCCTGATCTGTTGGGCTGTGGCAACAGTGATATGCCTCACGTGACTTATACCCCCGAAGATTGGGCGGAGCAGTTGCAGTACTTTTTGCAGACGGTGGTTCAGAAGCCTGTAATTGTCGTGGTGCAGGGAGCTTTATTTCCAGTTGCGATCGCCCTTACCCAACTGCAAAAAGAGACAAATTTAATTCGTGGGTTAGTCCTATCTGGTCCTCCTGCTTGGCCTGTGATGACTAAAGCTTCTAAGCCTTGGCAGCGACGACTCTCCTGGAATCTCTTTGACTCTCCCCTGGGGGCAGCTTTCTATCGCTATGCCCGTCGCCCCCAGTTTTTGCGATCGTTCTCTACCAAACAACTGTTCGATCGCGCCGAAGCGGTGGATCAAGAATGGGTAGATATGCTAGTACAAGGCGCTCAAGATCCCGCCAGTCGTCATGCGGTGTTTGCTTTCCTCGCGGGCTTTTGGCGGCAAAATTACGAGCAGGCGATCGCCTCAATTCAACAACCCACGCTGGTAGTGGTTGGGGAAACTGCCTCCAGCATTAGCCGCTCTGGCAAACAGGAAACTCCCGAGCAACGCATTGCTGACTACCTCGCCCATCTTCCTCAAGGCCGTAGCCTCAAGATGACAGGTCGCAATGTCATGCCCTACGAAACAACTACCGAATTTGTCCAAGCGATCGCGCCCTTTGTGCAGGAATTGTCCCAGTAGAGGCAAAGTGCTTAGTTAGGAGTTGTTGCCTGAGCAACGATGATTGTGATCAATCTGCAAACAAATTGTTACATTTAGGCAATAGGCTGGTGGCTGTTTTACAGGTCACCCCTAGTTTTACAGTCAACAGTCACTTGAACTGGCACACATTGCTTTGACGAGCCCTATGAATTCAGATCCTTTGCCTGCTGAACCTAGTATTCCGCCCGCTACTGATGCTGGAATTGACAACGCATCACCGGAAGCGGAAACTTCTCCGAAGCCTAGTTACGTCAAATTAGCCATGCGTAACATGGTTCGCAAACGGGGTAAGTCCTTGTGGCACTTCACCTTGACCACCGTTGGTTTATTCGCCGTTCTGATTGGTTTGGCTTATCTGACCCGCTAAAGAATTTTTATCCACTAATTGGGATTGATGGGGAGACTCAAGCGTGCAAGTTGAAGTGAGTGTTCAGGATTGCTTCTACTCATCTGCTGAGCCTGAAAGTGCCGAGCTAGAGTCCAAATTGCCAGAACTGGATCACCAAGAACCGGATCAAAGTGGGGCGATCGCCAATAATCCTATTGCGATTGAAAAGTGGGACATTTGGTTTCAGAGTTGGCTGGAAACTTTGAGCCAGATAGATCAAGCAGATCAAATTCCGCTAGAGCTAGACCAAGCTTATGAATTGAGTTTGAGATTGACTGATGATGCTGAAATCCAAACTCTGAATGCTCAGTATCGCCAAATCGATCGGCCAACCGATGTGCTAGCATTTGCCGCCCTAGAAGTAGACAGCCCGCAGTCGGAGGAGATGCGATCGCTGCCTCTGTACCTAGGAGACATTGTAATTTCTGTAGATACTGCTCAGCGCCAAGCAGAACAACAAGGGCATGAAGTGACTTACGAATTAGCGTGGCTAGCCGCTCATGGCTTGTTGCATCTCTTAGGCTGGGACCATCCTGACGATGACAGTTTGGTGCGAATGTTAAGTCAGCAAGAAACTCTGTTGCAAGTGGTTGGTTTTGCTACTAGAACAGGATAGACTGCTACTCCAAAGGAGAGCCTGTTGCCCAACTCCACTAACACCTGTGCTTCCCTGCCTATGTCCCCAGATCTCTCAACTCAAACCTCTAACAAAGTGAGTGATAAGGTAATTGCCAAACCGAATCGGGATCTATCCTGGCGGGTTGCTGCTAATTTGTGGATTAGTTTCAAATATGCTTGGGCGGGTTTGAGCTACGCCTTCCGCACCCAACGCAACTTTAGAATCCATGTCATCGTCGGCAGTCTAGCGATCGGCTTGGGTGCTTTTTTACGGCTGAGTGCAGTGGAGATGTCAATCATTAGCTTGACGATCGGAGCTGTACTGGCGATGGAACTGCTCAATACAGCGCTAGAGTCAGTGGTTGACCTAACGGTGAAGCAGTCCTACCATGAACTCGCTAAAATTGCCAAAGACTGTGCGGCAGGTGCAGTACTGATTTCGGCGATCGCTGCCATTTTGGTCGCGGGTTCCCTGCTGTTGCCGCCACTCCTAACCTTGCTGCAATCTACTTTACGCTAGAGATCGGCAAAACCAGCGGCAGTTGGTTAGCTAATGCATCCCTAGTTCTTACTCCTAGGAGTCAATCTTGATTCTTGTTATTGATAACTACGACAGTTTTACCTACAACTTGGTGCAGTACCTAGGTGAACTTGGTGCCGAATTACCTGTCGCGGCTGAAGTCCAAGTCTATCGCAATGACAAAATTTCTCTAGAGCAAGTTCAGCAACTCCAACCTGATGCGGTGGTGATTTCTCCAGGGCCAGGTCGCCCAGAGGATGCAGGCGTTTCGCTAGAGCTGATTCGTCAGCTAGGCCCTACCCTACCTATTTTGGGAGT
This sequence comes from Trichocoleus sp. FACHB-46, assembly GCF_014695385.1. Lineage (NCBI taxonomy): Bacteria > Bacillati > Cyanobacteriota > Cyanophyceae > Leptolyngbyales > Trichocoleusaceae > Trichocoleus > Trichocoleus sp. FACHB-46. Next base: position 313,515 of record NZ_JACJOD010000013.1, read on the forward strand.
TTGCTTAGGCCATCAAAGTATTGGTCAAGTGTTTGGCGGCAATATTGTCCGCGCTCCAGAGTTGATGCACGGCAAAACTTCGCAAGTTCATCACACAGGACTAGGAGTTTTTCGGGGCTTAGAAAATCCTTTGACAGCGACCCGATATCATAGCTTGGTGATTGAGCCGCAAACCTGCCCAGATACGCTAGAAGTCACGGCCTGGGTAGATGACGGCACGATTATGGGGGTGCGGCATCGGAACTATCCTCACATCGAGGGCGTCCAGTTTCATCCAGAGAGTATTCTGACTAATTCGGGTAAGCAGTTATTGCGGAACTTTCTGTTGTCAGTTGGCGATCGCCAATTAGCGCTTAGCCACTAACACTTAGCAGTTAAGGCCAGAAAATCTTGTAGCCTATTTACGGAGGCGAATTGAGGATCACTAATCCTTAATCCTGCTCCAGCGATCGCGCTAAGCTTACCCACGAATCGCTAACAGTTGATTGCTAATTGCGATTTAGATGCAAACACAGGGGACGTGAGGAGAACGATGAAACGGCGACAGTTTATGCGCTACGCGCAGGCGGGTTTGTTGGCTGCTGGGGGCCTGGGTTTAGCTTCTGGTTTTGAAGCTTATCAAGCCCAAACCAGCAATGGCTTGTCAATTAAGTGGCTAGGGCATACCGCATTTTTATTTACAGGTAGCGGCCAACGCATCCTGACTAATCCGTTTCGACAACTGGGTTGCACAGCAGGCTATCGCAGCCCAAAAGTGAGTGCAGATTTAGTGTTGATCAGCAGTCAACTTTTAGATGAAGGAGCCGTTGAGGAACTTTCCGGCAACCCCAAGCTGTTGTATCAACCAGGGGCTTATCAGGTAGCGGGTCTTCAGCTCCAGGGCATTAGCATTGACCACGATCGCCGGGGAGGAAAGCGCTTTGGTACTAATGTGGCTTGGCGCTGGCAGCAAGGCGGCATCACCGTTATGCATCTTGGTGGAGCAGCAGCTCCCATTTCCATTGAGCAAAAAATTCTGATGGGTCGGCCTGATGTGTTGCTGATTCCAGTCGGGGGTGGCCCTAAAGCTTACAATCCACAGGAAGCTAAGCAGGCAGTGCAGATTTTGAATCCGAAGGTAATTATTCCGACTCATTACCGTACGGCTGCTGCCGATGGCGCAAGCTGCGACTTAACTTCTGTAGATGAGTTTCTGGCTTTGATGGAGGGCGCTAATATTCGCCAAGTGCAAAATGATGCCATCACCATCAAACCGAGTGATCTGCCCTCAGAAGGTTCTGTCGTCCGGGTTCTGAGCTATAAATTTTAGCGTTTCATCACTTCTGCCAGTCGATTGATAGAGGTGTAATTTGCCTTATCCAGCTAAAATCGCAGGTGTAAGAATCGCTGAGGCAGGGCAAGCCTTAGAAGCTCATGCAAACTCTTGATTTTTCCTCCTCCGAGCAGGCAGAGCAGTTTCGTCATCTACAGGCTTTGTTGTCCGATCGCTGGCAGGCGATAGAATCGTTTGATCCCAGCGATGCGGATATTATTGTCATTCCCTCCCTCAGCTTAGATCAGCGAGAGTTGCTAAAGATTCAAGGGGTACACCACTACGAAGAGCGGTTGTTGTTCTCACTAATTCGGCTGCGTAACCCCCGGACTCGTTTGATCTATGTCACGTCGCAGCCGCTGCATCCCAGCATTATTGATTACTATCTACAACTGCTGCCTGGGATTCCCTTCTCCCATGCTCGCGATCGCCTGTTGCTGTTTTCGACCTACGATTCTGCGTCCACTTCGCTGACTCAGAAGATTTTGGAGCGTCCGCGCTTGATGGAGCGGATTCGGCAGGCATTGCGGCCCGACAAGACCTTTATGATCTGCTACAACTCCAGCCCCTTGGAGCGGGATTTGTCTTGTCAGCTTAATGTACCCTTGTATGCCCTTGATCCAGACTTGTTGTACTGGGGGACAAAAAGCGGCAGCCGCCAAATCTTTGCGGAATCTGGGGTTCCTTGCCCGGATGGCAGTGAGTTAGTACGGAGCGTGGATGAACTAGCCGCGGTGGCGGCAGAGTTATGGGAGCGCCAACCTCTCTTAAAGCGGATGGTAATCAAGCTGAATGAGGGCTTTTCAGGTGAAGGCAATGCTCTGCTAGATCTTCGACCCATTCTTAGCTTGGCTCCGGGACAGGCAACTCACGCAGAAAGAGTGAGTGCTATCCGCGATCGCTTTGAGGGCATGAGCTTTCAAGCAAAGTCTGAGGTCTGGAGTAACTTTAGTACCCGCATTCCAGAACTAGGAGCGATCGCTGAAGCATTTATTGAAGGAGAGGAAAAGCGATCGCCCAGCGTACAAGGTCGCATTACTCCCACGGGCGAGGTGGAAATTCTCTCGACCCATGACCAAATTCTCGGTGGCCCTGATGGACAAATTTATCTAGGTTGCAGCTTTCCCGCCGATGAATCTTATCGTTTGAAACTGCAAGAGTTAGGACGGCAAGTAGGCAAGAATCTAGCAGCCAAAGGAGTTCTGGAGCGATTCGGGGTTGATTTCCTCGCGGTGCCACATCACGACTCCCGGACTGAACAAACCCAATGGGATTTGCAGGCGATCGAAATTAATTTGCGTAAAGGGGGAACGACTCACCCCTTCATGACTCTAAAGTTTCTCACCAACGGTCGCTATGACCTCTCCAGCGGCTTGTTCTACAGCCAACAAGGACGACCTAAGTACTACATGGCCACTGACAACCTGCAAAAAGAGCGCTATCGTGGGCTGCTCCCCAACGACTTGATGGATATCATCGCCCATCATCAGCTGCACTTTGACAGCAGTACCGAAACGGGGACTGTGTTTCACCTGATGGGAGCGTTGTCTGAGTTTGGCAAAGTGGGAGTTACTAGCATCGGCAACTCGCTTCAGCAAGCCGAAGACATCTATAACCGAGTGGTCAAAGTTTTAGACGAAGAAACCCAAACCAGACCCTCTGCCAATTGGCCCTCCCAACCTCATGTGCCGATCACTTGGCAGCGATAGAAAGGCAGGCAGTAATAGGGTAGTGAGGGAATGCTAGCGATCGCGCTCAGCTAGACTACTCAGCCACAGCCCCTACATCGCCATAGAACCTACAGATCTCGATGGTTTCACAAACACATCTAAATTCTGCAAGGATTCGCTGATCGGGAGGGCAAAGCCCAGTCCTTCAACGCCTCGACTCACCATTTTTTCGGTCACAATCCCGATCACTGCTCCCTGCTGGTTGAGGAGCGGACCACCACTATTGCCAGGGTTAATGGCTACATCTGTTTGAATTAGGTCTCGGCTACCAATAGTCCGAATGCCACTGACAATGCCTTTGGTCACCGTGTTGGAATAAGCAATAGGATTGCCGATCGCCACTACTTCTTCTCCTACCTTGACCGCGCTAAGATCCGCGATCGGCAAGGCGGGAATATGGCTAACCTCCCCTTCAAGTTTGACCAACGCGACATCAAAAGCAGCATTGCGCTTCAGCACTCGTCCCGTTTGGGTGGAGCCATCGTACAGCTTTACTTTGACTGAGAACGAGGAACCTACAACATGTTGATTGGTCAAAATCAAACCCGATGAGTCAATCACAAAACCTGTACCGCGTCCCGTTGGCGTGCGAATCCAAACCACAGAAGGAATCGTATGGCTAGCAATTTGCTCTGTAGAAAGCGGTAGTTGCGAGCTAGGCAGAGCCGCAATTTGGTAAGTTTTGGCGGAAGTTGGAGCTAAATCTCGTCCCACAGCCTGCTGGAGTGAGGTTGTGAAACTGGGTTGAGCGAGGAGGGTCTTAAAGCTGGCTCGAATTGCTTCATAGGTGGCCGCAGGATTATCAATGCCCTCAGCTTCAGCTTGACCTGTGGTTGCCTGTCGCACAATCACTTTGTTGGTGTCGCGATCGAAGATTTCCCACTGAATCGTTCTTTGGTCTGCCGTTTTGCTGCTGAAAAAAGAACTATAGGAGTTCAGTTCTACTTTGGTAATCTTGCCACCCACCAGAAATCTAACGGGTTCAGACTCCTCCATCAGTTGCTCATCAAACACCGAATGTTGCTCTGATCGGCCCACGTTGTAGCCAGCATTCCCCAACTCATCCTCGATCGCTTGTAAAGCTGCATCTTCTAGCTGTTCATCCAACTGTCCAGAAGCGGTGTAGTGCTGTTGCAGAATTTTGAGAACGCCTTCGTGATGTCCCCCAATGACAACACCGGGGAGAATGCCAGAGCGAATTCGAGCTACGCCAATGCGAGGCAAAACTTCAGGATTGAGCCTAGGAGCTGCTGACCGTGGTTCTGAAGCGATCGCACTTTGGAGCTGCCTAGGGCAATTGCCCTGGGCAAGGCTCTCAGAAGTATTGTTTTGAGCTTGACTCAGCCCCGGAGCTGGAGATGCAAAGGTTGGCAACGAAAATGACCAAAGTATGAGTAGCGCAAGTAGTAGGCTCCAAAGTCCTTTCTTCATTGTGATTTTGGCTTACAGGTAGCTGGAGTTGTCCCCTAGCGATCGCACTGGCTCTGGTACTGATCGGCTCTCGGTTGCAACGACTAAAAAGCAAATTCACTTCATGCGGTTTCAGTGGGGGAGCAATCACGCTGAAGTGGCTTTCAGAGGCCGAGGCAAATAGACGCTATGAGGGTCGCGATCGCGCTAGAGGTCTAGAGCGATTCCAAAACTTTTTACACTTGGAAAATCTGGAATGTACTGAGAATAACAAATATTTATGTTTTTGATCCCACAGCTTTCACGAAATCATCTACCCGTAGGTAGAGATGACTACCGCTTTATACAACATGCCAAAAATAAATTTAGTAGAAGATTATACTTAACCTCAAATAAGTCGTAGAGGCTCAACCAAAATAGGTTGACAAAAAATGAGTGGCGATCGCACTTGATTACAAAACACTGAGGTTTTCGTAGATTTGAGAACTCGGCGATCCGTCTCAGACCTAGGTGATACAATCTTTAACCAAGCTAGGGGTGCCTGGAGAGTCAGGCTGAGATCAGACCCTTAGAACCTGAACCTGGGTAATACCAGCGGAGGGAAGCTGTTTATCGAGGAACTTAATATGCGGACAGAATGGGTCGCGAAGCGTCGCGGGCAGAGCAATGTGTCTCAAATGCACTTTGCCCGTCAGGGAATGATCACGGAAGAAATGAACTACGTCGCCCAGCGCGAAAATCTTCCAGCAGACCTAATTCGGGATGAAGTGGCACGGGGTCGGATGATTATTCCGGCGAACATCAACCACACCAACCTCGAACCAATGGCGATCGGCATTGCTTCCAAGTGCAAAGTCAACGCCAATATTGGTGCATCGCCCAACTCTTCCAACATGGACGAAGAAGTTGCCAAGCTGCACCTTGCAGTGAAGTATGGCGCTGATACCGTCATGGACTTGTCCACCGGGGGCGGCAACTTAGATCAGATTCGCACCGCCATTATCAATGCTTCGCCCGTACCCATTGGTACCGTTCCCATCTACCAAGCATTGGAATCGGTCCACGGCAATATTGAGCAGCTCACCCCCGATGATTTCCTGCACATCATCGAGAAGCACGCCCAGCAGGGTGTGGACTACATGACGATTCACGCCGGAATTCTGATTGAGCACTTGCCCTTGGTGAGAAATCGGATTACGGGAATTGTGTCGCGCGGTGGCGGTATCTTGGCTCGGTGGATGTTGGCGCACCACAAGCAGAATCCGCTCTACACTCACTTCGACGACATCATTGAGATCTTCAAGCGATACGATGTCTCCTTTAGCTTGGGTGACTCACTACGTCCCGGTTGCGCCCACGATGCCTCCGATGAAGCCCAACTTGCTGAACTCAAAACCCTAGGCCAACTGACCCGGAAAGCTTGGGAGCATGATGTTCAGGTGATGGTAGAAGGCCCGGGCCATGTACCAATGGATCAAATCGAGTTCAACGTCCGCAAACAAATGGAAGAGTGCTCAGAAGCGCCCTTCTATGTACTTGGCCCTCTCGTTACCGATATTGCCCCTGGTTACGACCACATCACCTCCGCGATCGGAGCCGCAATGGCGGGTTGGTACGGCACAGCCATGCTCTGCTACGTCACCCCCAAAGAGCACTTAGGCTTGCCCAACGCTGAAGATGTGCGGAATGGCTTGATTGCTTACAAAATTGCAGCGCACGCAGCGGATATTGCTCGTCACCGTCCAGGTGCTCGCGATCGCGATGACGAACTTTCCAAAGCTCGCTACAACTTCGACTGGAACCGCCAGTTCGAGTTGTCGCTTGACCCAGAGCGAGCCAAAGAGTACCACGACGAAACTCTCCCCGCTGACATTTACAAAACTGCTGAGTTCTGCTCCATGTGTGGGCCTAAGTTCTGCCCCATGCAGACCAAGGTCGATGCGGACGCGCTCACCGAGCTAGAGAAGTTCCTCGCCAAAGAACCCGTGACCCAAGGCTAATTAGCCTGTTCAATACATTACGTCTCACGTAGGGGCAGGTCTCGTGCCTGCCCTTTTTCTTTGCAGCAATATTGATGTGAAGAGGATACCTACAAGGAGCACCCTTACGGTTATGCCTGCAATTGTTTCCAGTGGGCTTGGAGGTCTTGGATTGTAAATACCGCTTGGAACTTTAAGCCTTCGCGCTCGTATAGCTCCCCTCCCCCCTGCTGGCGATCGACCAGAGAGATTACTTCTTCAACGACATAGCCCGCATCACGTAGCCGCTCCACAGCTTTCATGGCCGAGCCACCCGTCGTCACTACATCTTCTAAAACTACGACAGAACTATTAGCAGGTAGGGTTAAGCCTTCAATATAAGCTTGAGTACCATGCCCTTTGGCCTCCTTACGAATAATCAGCGGCGCGATCGCCCGTCCCTCGTAGGCTGCGACCACGCTCACTGCGGTCACAATTGGGTCTGCGCCTAGCGTTAGTCCCGCGACAGCTTGGGTATCCTCTGGGAGCAATGAAAGTAAAATTCGACCCACGCCAACCGCTCCATAGGGGTGAAGCGTCACCTGCTTGCCATTGATGTAATAAGAACTCTGCTGCCCTGAAGAAAGGGTGAAATTGCCTTCTTTGTAAGCAACTTCACATAGGAGGTCTAACAACTGCTGACGCACCTGGGGTAAATCAGCAGTGACTAGTGAAGAAAACTCGCGAGTTTGCACTAAAATTCCGTCAGTCATGGTATGAGCAGGTAGAGTTGAAGAACCGTAAGATGCAGCAGATCACCAAGGTCTGTAGCTAATGATCTTAAACTCAAGGGTGAGTTAGTATTTAACCGAAAAATTGAGGAGTAGTGCTATGGGTATGAGGTTTAAAGGTCTAGTTAGTCTATTAGTGCTTGCTACAGCGTCCACAGTCTTTACCTCTGCCGCAGTGGCACAAGAGCAGGTAACAGTTAGCGATCGCATCAGTACAGAAACTCTCAACGATGCTTTTACTCGTGTGCTTTATACGAACTCAGGCGATTTCTTTCGAGAGCAAGGGTTGCTCAACCAGGCCAACATCATTTTGGGTCAAGGGTCGATTATTCGCAATTCCTTTCCTGAAAACCGAATCATACGAGACGCTAAACTAATCAACATTCTCTATCATGATGCTTTAAAGCAGCAGGTATCTTCTGATCCAGTGATTCGGACTATAGATTTACCAACTCCTTACGATACATCGGTACTGGTCAACCCGACTATCTACGTCAACCGCCTGACTTCCGATGCTCTTCCTCAGGGTGGCGAGTTACAGTTTGAAACACTACCTCCTCGCTAAGTTATAGGGTTTGGCAAGGGAGATTCGGCAATAACACAGACGATGCTGCTGAATCTCCCTCTAAACGGCTGCAACCTCAACCCATTAGAAATTCATACCTAAGTAGTTGTAATGGGTTTAGAAATAGGATTTATTTGTTAATCCAGGGTGCAGGGGTCGAACCTGCCTATCGCGAATTATGAGTTCGCTGCCTCAACCGCTCGGCCAACCCTGGTTAAGCTTTTTGATTGTATCCTGATACCTAACCTTCTGTACCGAAGCCTTTGGTATCTTCTATCCATATTATGAAATAATCTTTCTCTCAATTCGCATCTTGTTTTACTTCTTCTAACGTATTTTTTCAGTGGCATCAATCTTGTAATCACGTACCCCCATCATTAGCAATGAAATTAAATGCAAATGTGGCACTTACCCTAGTTCTGCTGACTTTGATGTTTGGAGCAGGCTTAGTTAGTGCCGCTTGGGGATTTGCGCTTGGTCGTCAAGCCCTCAGGGGAATTACTCAACCCGATGTCCGACCAACAAGCAAGTTGGTAGGTCGAGATAAAAATAAGCCACTGCGCCGAGAAGAGGTGATGATTCTCAAGGAAGAGGACATCTTAAAACGGGTTAAAGGCCGCATTGAGGGCAAGGATAAGGCGGAGGATGCCCCTGCTAAAAAAGACCGCAATAAAGCGTTAAGTGATGGGGCTAGCTCTGACTCAGGCTCTAAGACTGCGATCGCCCAGCCTGGATTCCCGGTTGTGGGTCGAGATCAAGATGTCAGCTTAGAAGTCGATACCGTACAGAAACAAGGTGGTTCTTTGCTGCTCAACGTCAAGATGCGGAACGAGGGCAAGCAAAACGTGCGGTTTCTCTACAGCTTTTTGAATATAACGGATCAGCGGGGACGAGCTTTGAGTGCTACCGCTGAAGGGTTGCCAGAAGAGTTACCACCCGCTAGTGGTCCATTTTCTGGTACTGTAAGTGTCCCCATGTCTTTGTTGGACGGAGCTGACAAGCTCTCGATGACTTTAACTGACTACCCAGAGCAAAAACTACAGCTGAAGCTATCTAGTATTCCAATTACCAGGTAAGTTTTGGAGTCGCTATAGCCCGTTGGTCCGGTTTTACAGATGATTGCCCCTATTGTCTTTGCGCTGGCGACGAGTAATTCCCTACCTGTCACAGGGCGAGAGGCCCTGCTGCGCTTGTTGGCAGTTTTGTTGCTAATTGCGATTAATGGCTTTTTTGTTACGGCTGAGTTTTCGATTGTCTCTGTCCGGCGATCGCGCATCAATCAACTGGTCGGTGCAGGGGATGTGCAGGCTAAGACGGTCCAGGACCTGCAAAGAAGTATTGATCGCCTACTCTCCACTACCCAACTCGGCATTACGTTGTCTAGCTTGGCCTTAGGTTGGATTGGTGAGAGCACAATGGCCGTTTTAATGGCAGATTGGTTAGCTCAATTACCTGCCCCTGCGGCTCTGCGCCAAACGCTAGCTCATTCTTTTGCGGTGCCAGTGGCTTTTCTACTGATTGCTTATTTGCAAATCGTATTGGGAGAGTTGTGTCCGAAGTCGGTAGCGTTGCTTTATTCGGAGCAACTTGCTCGATTTCTAGGTCCACCAAGCTTGGCGATTGCGCGTTTCTTTAATCCCTTTATCTGGGTTCTCAATCAATCGACTCGTTGGCTACTGAAACTTGTAGGGATTCAATACACTGGACAAGGTTGGTATAACCAAGTCACCCCAGAGGAGTTGCAACTGATCATTGCTACTTCGTCAGAGTCCACGGGGCTAGAGGCTGAGGAACGGGAACTGCTCAACAATGTGTTTGAGTTTGGTGAAGTCTTGGCAGAAGGAGCAATGGTGCCTCGAACCAGCATTGCCGCTATTTCCTGCGATGCCACCTTTCAAGCAGTCCTAGAAGAAGTCGCTGCATCGAGGCATTCTTATTATCCGGTCATGGGAGAGTCCTTGGATGACATTCGCGGCATTCTTTCCTTCAAGGAATTAGCCGAACCGATGGCTCAGGGATTGCTTACACCTGAAACTAAGATTGAGCCTTGGATCCATCCAGCGCGATTTGTCCCTGAGTACATGCTGTTGAGCGAGCTGTTGACCATGATGCAGCGATCGCGGCAAATGATGGTGATGGTGGTGGATGAGTTTGGTGGTACCTCTGGTCTGGTCACCTTAACCGATTTAGTAGCTGAGATTATTGGTGAGACGCCTGAATCTGAGAGTAGTGAAGACTTAACGGTGCAAATCTTAGAAGACCAGACGTTTTTAGTCCAGGCTCAGATGGATCTCGAAGAAGTAAATGAACTTCTGAATCTGAGCTTGCCGCTCACAGATGATTACCAAACCTTGGGCGGCTTTTTAATTGATCAAATGCAGAAAATTCCTACGGAAGGTGAGGTGCTGCTGTACAAGGGCTTGGAGTTGTCTGTGGTCTCTGCTGAAGGCCCTCGCCTGGACCAAATTCGGATTCGGCGGTTAGAAGAACCGGAAACGGAGCAATTCTTGGAGGAGCTGAATGAAGCGATCGCGGCTTCAGAGACGGCAGCAGACGAAACACCCCGTTCCAGTCGTCAGGTAGATAGACCAAACTCAGATGCTTCCGGTCAAGAGTTTGGTTTCGATCAAGACAATTGAGCTTTGTAGGGAAGTGGATCAACTTGTCCCAGTTCGGAAAAAGCCGCTAAACGCAGGCGACAAGAATCGCAGATGCCACAAGCTACTGCTTCACCCGTGTAGCAGGACCAAGTCTTTTCCCAAGGCACTCCCAAGCGATCGCCTAACTGGATAATTTCAGTCTTTTTTAGCTCAATCAGAGGTGAGACAATTTGAATCGGTTGTCCTTCGCGCCCCTGCTTCGTGCCTAAACGAAAAACTTCTTGCATGGCTTGAATATAGTCGGGGCGGCAATCTGGATAGCCAGAATAATCCAGGCTGTTCACCCCGATGTAAACTCGTTCTGCCTCTATAGCTTCGGCGTAAGCCAGGGCAAAGCTCAAGAAAATGGTGTTGCGGGCAGGCACATAGGTAACAGGAATGTAAGAGGCCATCTCTACTAAGGAGCGATCGCTCGGTACCGCAATGCTGTCATCCGTGAGAGCAGAGCCGCCCCAAAGACGCAGATCAAAACTCACTACCTGATGCTGGGTTGCGCCTGCAACCTGGGCGATCGCAGCAGCCGATTCCAGCTCGCGACGATGTCGTTGTTGGTAATCAAAGGAGATGGCATAACAATCGCAGCCATCAACTTTGGCTTGATACAGCACGGTAGAGGAGTCTAACCCTCCCGACAACAAAATTACAGCTTTCACAGTCAATCTCTGCACCTCGCGTTCAACCATCTCAACCATGATTCAGCATCAGTAGCTCTGGCGGAAGTAATTTTTGAGGGTTATGACAAGTTACAGCAATCTCTAGATTCAGATTGCTAGATGAAGGAAATCATCTCCTCGTCTTGGGGCTGGTACTTTCGTTGACCACTGCGGCGATCGCTGCGGTTGAGGAGATTTGCGTGGTATCAGGAACCTCAACCACGATCATATAACCGGAGAAGTTTTTGCCGCCTGTTGCAGTCAGGGCATCCAAAATCTTGGGCATATCAGCTTGCTGCAAACGACCAGACTCGTCATAGGTCTCTAAAGCAGATAGGCAACCAATCGTTGGGTTCCAATCAGCACTCGCAGGATAGCGTTCCTTGCCGCTGAAGAAATTAGTCGCTTCCCCACTGCCATGAATGCGGAACAGCGATCGCCCTGCTTTCCCAGCCCAGTAAGTTTGCTGAATGGGAAAATAGTTGCGCCAAGCAGGTGGCAGTAAAGCTTGATAAGCAGCTAACGTACCCGCGAATCGTCCTTTCTGACCAGGAAGAAAGGATCGCACACCTGACTCGAAGGGCACGAACAGTTTTACTAAAGCAAACTGACCATAAGCGCCGAAAAAATCAAAATCTGGTTGCGGCACCACGCCTTCAATCCGGTAAATCCCTTGCGGTGTTTCCCCCCGTTCAAAGTTCCAAGCTAAATCGTGGAGCGATCGCGACAACAGAGGTACCGACCAAAGCTGACCAGACTGTTGCACAAATTGCCCCGATTGATCTTTCAAAACGGCCCGACAGAGTAAGCCGCGATCGCGAGGACAGAGCACATACAGATGAGGTTGTTGGGGCGCGATCGTCCACTGCAATAAATCTCGTAACGGCGGCATAGCAGGAGGATTAACGCGCTCCGCCACGTCTTGTAAAGTTGTTTGTAGCCACACATCCTGCGACCACCGAGGAAAACGTTGCCGCACGCGATCGCTGAGTGATTGCAACTCTTCTGGAGCTGAGTCTCCCTGAGCCAGAGCAGATAGCGCCATTGCTACCCACTGCGAGTCAGGACTGCGCTCAATCGTTTGGCGAAATGCCGCCTCTAAACTACCGTACCGAGCTGGGAAATGCAGATACATCTGCGTTCCTACCTGCATAGCCATATCTACGGTACGCATTTGGGGCTGCGAGAGCTTGGGGCGACGGGTTAGGGACAAAATTCCCTCCAACGCTTGGGCTACCTGGGCTGGTTGCGGTTCTCTCAGCGCCGTAGCCCAAAGCACTGTGCGCCAATGCCGCTCATTCGCATCGGTGACGGGGTAGCGGTTGAGGTCGTAGTTTTCTGGCTGGACTAAGCGGACCTGTTTTTGCCGTTGCTCTACCCTGGCACTGGCAGTGGCTTGCGGAACTGGGTTGGCAGTAGCGCTATGAGTAGTAGCGATCGCGCTTACTCCAGGCAGCAAGCTCAAAAACATAGCCCAGGCTACCAGGAGCGATCGTTGCTTCACTGGATACAGCCACTTTGACCGAAGAAAAGCGTGCATTCGTGCCTTTAGAGATAGCCAGGGATTGCCAAATTCTACTATGCACGATAGAAAAGCACGATTTGAGCAAAACTTTGCCTGAGTTTCAGGAACCTAGATTAAACTTTGGAATTCTTCATAAAGAGAGCCGCTGTGCTACTATCTGGATGGTTTGAGGCGGCTCAGTGTAGCCAATCTGCTTGATCCCTGTGGTGGTGGAGGTATAGGAGTGCAGAACAACATGTCATCGACGCATTCGAATGTCGGTTCGCAACGCAACCAGCCAGAACCCATTCGTGTGGGGGTGATTGGGGTTGGCAACATGGGACAGCATCATACTCGCGTCTTGAGTTTGCTAAAAGATGTAGAACTGATCGGTGTGTCTGATGTCAACGTGGAGCGAGGCTTAGACACAGCCAGTAAATACCGAGTAAGGTTTTTCGAGGACTACCACGACTTGCTCCAGCATGTAGATGCGGTTTGTGTGGCTGTGCCCACCCGACTCCACCATGCCGTGGGTATGGCCTGTTTACAGGCAGGCGTGCATGTGCTGATCGAAAAGCCGATCGCTGCCAGTATTGCAGAAGCTGAGTCTTTAGTGAATGCGGCAGCAGACTCTCATTGCATCTTGCAAGTGGGGCATATTGAGCGGTTCAACCCAGCCTTCCAAGAACTCAGCAAGGTGCTCAAAACCGAGGAGCTGCTGGCCCTAGAAGCACACCGCATGAGTCCTTACTCAAACCGCGCCAATGATGTGTCGGTCGTGCTGGACTTGATGATCCATGACATCGACTTGCTGCTTGAGTTGGCAGGTTCTCCAGTGACTAAGCTGACGGCGAGTGGCAGTCGCGCCTCTGACTCTGGCTACCTCGATTACGTCACAGCTACACTAGGTTTTGCTAACGGCATCGTCGCAACTTTAACCTCTAGCAAAGTCACCCACCGCAAAATCCGGCGAATTGCTGCCCATTGCAAAAACTCGCTCACCGAAGCAGATTTCCTCAGTAACGATATTTCCATTCACCGCCAGACCACCGCTGACTACATGACCGATTACGGTCAGGTGCTGTACCGCCAAGATGGTTTAATCGAGAAGGTATACACCAGCAATATCGAGCCGCTACATGCTGAGTTGGAGCACTTTGTCGCTTGTGTCCGGGGCGGCAACCAACCTTCTGTCGGAGGCGAACAAGCCCTAAAAGCCTTGCGTTTAGCAAGCTTGATTGAGCAAATGGCTTTAGATGGTCAAGTTTGGCAAACCCAGGAGTTAGAACTGGAGCTTTCCCCCTCCTCGGCTGTGCCTGTTTAGTTGCAACTCCTGTAGAGGGGGCACGGAGTACGGGGAGTAGAACTAGAGACGATCGCGAGTTTTTACGATTCTGGGTCGCTGGAAGTTTGGGAAGTTGAGCGGTCCAGAATTGTTTGTTGGAGCGATCGCTGCATCGTTGCACTCACTAGTTGATTTCCGGCTGGGCTGAGGTGAATGTGGTCTCGATAAAGCGTTTCTGGCTGGGTTACAGCATTAAAACTGGGCAAGAAGTCAACGTAGATAATCTGTTCACGCTCAGTGAAGTCTAAGAAGCGCTGCCGAGCCTTTTGTTCGTAATCACGGGGACCACCTTTGGCGGTGGTTTCTCTCAATAAAGGTGTCATAGCCAGCAATAATTGCCCACCCTGGCTTTGAACCAAGTTGTGAATCTGTTGAATCGCCGTTAAGTTAAACCCCACGCGATCGCCAGATTCTGCTTGGACGGCTTTGAACTTCGCTTTGAAATCTGGATTGGGCGCAGGTGGAAAGAGGTAGCGCCCCAAAACTTCTGCCAAGGCTAAAGGCGGTTTGCGGTCTGGGTAATTAATATCATTGCCCACTTGCAGTGAACTAGGAGCTGTAGCAAACAGATCATCCGTGTTCAGCAACAACACAACGACTTGAGCCTCAAAGCTACCAAAGCGTTTGAGGTAAGCCAATTCATTGCGCGGTCCCCAAGAGTTAGCCGAAGCATTCAATACTTCTACCTGCTGCCAACGGGTGCCCTGTAAGCCTGGCTGTAGTCGCTGCTGCAAAATTTCGGAAATGATTTTGGTTTGGTCAGTCCACCAACCACCATTCGCCACGGAATCACCTAAGAGCAAGATTCGCAGCGTGGAGGGTGCAGCACTTGGCGCGATCGCGGGACTCCGCATGGAATATTGGTTAATGGCGATGCGATTGCCAAAGCGACGAGTTTGTTGGTTCGGCGCTAGCAGATAACCAATGTCTGGGTCGGCGAGATAAATCAAGGGCTTACCAAAGCCAAAGAGTAAGCGCAAGCCAAGTTCCAATAGAATGATCAGCCCCACGAGCCCTGCCAAAAGCAGTCCTGCAATGTTCACGGTGGAAAGTTCTATTTGCAACACGAATGATCTTAAGTGAGCCAAGTTTAAACAGACCCAGCATAGACCAGAAAATTCTGAGATGCCTGAATCTCTACTTGAATGACCACGAGTTGCGATCGCCTCCAGGGATTACAACATACTACATATCATGCTACAATCCGTAGGCTCAAGTGAATCATCTCATCGTCGCGCTGCTTACTTGCTCTCACAGTTTTTTAGCCTTTGGACTAAGTAGCTGAGTCAATCATTGCTCGGCTTATTCGTACGACTTTTTCAGAGCTTGTTCATAAAATTAAGGCTCTGAAAAATCATTTTGCAGTTTCTCTAGGAAAAGTCATGGCCACCTTCCGGGATGTCCTCGGCTATTACCGTCGCTATTGGCCTACAGCCGCCTTTAGTATCACTGCCTCCAGTGCCTTCGAAATTATTGATCTTGGAGTGCCCTACGCGATCGGCCAAATTTTGAATGTGCTCTCGCAGGAACCGCTAGATCCCTTTATGCAAGATCTAGTGGCGCTTGTCGCCAGCTTAGTGCGCCTACCTAACCAGCGCTTCCTAGAGTTAGCAGTGCTGTTGGGTGTCATCTTCATCATTACAGTGGTACGAGCACCCATCCAGCCTTGGATTGGTAGTTGGTTCCATTGGGATATTGCACTCCGTAGCCGCCGCGATCACTCTAGGGGGGTACTGGAAAAAATTCTGACGCTGCCGTTAGAGTTTTATGACGAAAACAACCCAGGCCGCATTGCGGGTCGGGTGGCAAGAGGCTTAGCAAACCATACCTGGAGCTACCCAGAAATCGCTGGGCAACTAATTCCTAAGTTGTTTCGGGTGCTGGGCATCTTTGTGGTCATTTGGCTGATTGAGTGGCGCATTGCGATCGCCTTCTTGGTCTCGTTTATTTTCATTCTGAGCTTCACGTTTGCTCATCTGGGACGGCTGATTCAGCGAGAAGAAATTCTCGATCGCTACCAGGAGAACACAGAAAGCCGAACTTCAGAAGTAATTACCAACATCAAAACGGTAAAGGCATTTGCCACAGAAGCAACCGAGCTAAAGCGACAGTCGCAACGCTTAGACCGAGAGCTAAAAGTGGTGGAGTACCGCATTCACGAGGGTTATACCCGTTTGGGAACTTGGCAGCGCCTAGTAGTGCAAAGCTGCGTGTTCTTTATTCTGGCTTTTACGCTAGTGGCAACGGTGGGCGGCAAAATTTCTCTAGGGCACTTTGTCACTCTGCTGACCGTTTCTAGCATGGCTTACTCAGAGCTAGAACCGATTAGTAACTTGGCCGAGACCTTTGCGCGACGCTATGCCTCCATGCTGCGATTCCATGAGTTTATGCAGTTACCCCTTGGGTCTGATGCAGGCAGTTTGCAGCCCCTGTCCGAGCAAGATGCGGCTTACTCATTTACAGGCAAAGTGGAGTTTTCCCATCTCACCTTTGGCTATCATCGCGATCGCCCTGTGCTGCAAGACATTAACTTGTTGATCGAGCCTTACCAAACCGTGGCGCTAGTCGGTCGCTCTGGTTCTGGCAAATCCACTTTGGTCAAGCTGCTCTTTCGTTACTTTGAGCCAAGCCAAGGCTCTGTGTTGATGGATGGGGAGAACATCAGCACGTTGGATGTGACTCAGTACCGAAAACGGTTGGCGATCGTGCATCAAGAAGTAGATGTTTTTAATGGCACCTTGCTCGACAATCTGCTTTACGGCAATCACCAAGCCAGTTTTGAACAAGTACAAGAAGCTTGTCGCATCGCTCAGTGCGAAGAATTTATCCAGCAATTACCGCAGCGTTACAAAACAATCGTGGGAGAGCGAGGTATGCGGCTCTCTGGCGGTCAGCGACAGCGCTTAGGCATTGCCCGTGCCCTCTTGGCTGAACCAGATGTCTTGGTCTTTGACGAAGCTACCTCTAGCCTTGACTACGAATCGGAGCGAGCCATTCAACTGGCTATGCGATCGATTTTCGGCACCCGCACCACCATCATCATTGCCCACCGTCTGAGCACAGTGCGAGAGGCAGACAAAATTGTAGTCCTCGATCAAGGCCGCATTGTGGAAATGGGCAACCATGATGAGCTTCTGCGCCAAGCAGGAATTTATCGCCGTTTGCACTCCTTGCAAGAAACTGGGGAGCTAATTTAGCCAAGGGTCAGTTAAGCAGAAGCTAGACAAGAAACGCTAGAAGCGATCGCCCAGGCTCATCGCGCAATTTTAATAAAAGGGAGAGAAAGGAGGAGGTTATCATCAACTAAATAGCCTCCTCCTTTGCTTGAAAAATCTTTGATTCATACTTCGCCTTAGGGCAACTTGTGATTGTTTTGTTTGCTCCAACTCATCCCTTGGCGATCGCCGAACCTGGTCCCCTCTTAGGGAATGTGCAGTTCGACCTGGTCATTTTGGTAGTCATGCTGCTGTTATCAGCCTGCTTTTCTGGCTCTGAAACAGCGATTACTGCCCTTGATAACTTGAAGTTACGAGCTTTAATCAAAGAGCAAGGCGACCCCGATCGCCTTTTTCGCTTAGTTCTGGAGAAGCGAGCTCGCTTTATTACCACCCTGTTGGTGGGCAATAACTTAGTTAACAACTTCTCTGCAATTCTCACCAGCAATCTATTTGCCATTTGGCTAGGGAATGCTGGGATTGGGGTCGCTACCGCTGTTGTCACTTTCCTGGTACTAATTTTTGGCGAGATTACGCCAAAATCCATCGCTATTAATAATGTGATGCCAGTATTCATCTTGGCCGTTCGGCCTATTTACTGGCTCTCAGTGATTTTGCTGCCCATCATTTATTTTTTTGAGGCGATCGCTCAAAGCGTGGTGCGCTTGTTTCAGGGAAGTTCCGCCCAGCAAGGCGAGTCACTTCAAGATTTGCAACTGATGATCGAGATCTTGGGCGGCAAAGGTCAACTCGATCTCCACAAACATCAACTCCTCAATAAAGCTTTAATGCTCGATCGCGTCACGGCACGAGACGTGGTTAAGCCACGAGTAGACATGCAAACGATTTCTCAAGCAGCCACGCTACAAGACTTGGTCAATTTTTGCCTAGAAACGGGCTATTCACGCATCCCAGTCCAAGAAGAATCGAAAGATGAAATTGTTGGCATTGTGCATCTAAAGCGGGCTCTGCAACAGTTAAAACAACTGCGAAAAGCAGGGCAGGATAATGGCCTAGTTACAGAAGCGATGGACCCGCCTGTTTACATTCCTGAGAGCAAGCGAGTCACCGACCTGCTGAAAGAGATGCTGCAACAACAGTTTCACATTGCCATTGTGGTTGACGAGTATGGCGGCACAGTAGGCTTAGTAACCTTGGAAGATATTCTGGAGCAGTTAGTAGGGGAAATTTACGACGAAAGCGACTTTCCCGCCCGCTCTAAGGCAGCTAAAAAGCTAGGTCTCCTTTCCGGCAACCGTTCTAGTTCTTAGAGCAATGCCAGAGAATGAATAACGCCCATCTCGATGAACTCTAGGCATTCCAGTTCGGCTACAGTCTAAGGAATTTTTTTAGGAAGTACTTGATTTCCCAAATCGTTGTGTTAATATAGGTTTCCGTGGGTGAACGGGTCGGTGCCCGAGTGGTTAATGGGGGCGGACTGTAAATCCGCTGGCTACGCCTACGCTGGTTCAAATCCAGCCCGGCCCATCCACGGAACGCACAAACCAAGTTCTTGATCTTGTGCGTTCATTAACGCCCGTGTGGCTCAGTGGTAGAGCACACCCTTGGTAAGGGTGAGGTCACGAGTTCAATCCTCGTCACGGGCTCTTTAGCTAAATATCAAAAAGTTGCGGCAGAGCAAATTTGTTTCTGCCGCAACTTTTTGCTGGCTGATAGTTTTTTGTACGTAACGCAGGCATCTCCCTTTATGGTTTATACCAATTCCTAAAAATCGGGCTACAAATGATTGGCTGTAGGGGCGAACGGCCGTTTGCCCCTACGAATATCTAGCTAGAAAACCGCATCAAAGGCTCAAAGAGCGATCGCCCGCTGTGGCCTTTTGCGCTTTCGTACAAGATGCAAAGAAGTTGATTAAAAGCGCCCCAGGTAGGATTCGAACCTACGACCATCTGCTTAGAAGGCAGATGCTCTATCCACTGAGCTACTGGAGCTAGCAATGATGCAGTTTGGCATTCGCCACAACATCAGACTGCAAGTTTCTGACAGCCCTAAAGTAATAGTATCAGAAGGAGTCACGGTTAGGTCGTAGGACAACTCGTGAACCTTAATTTAGATGCTCAGCTAATCGCTCATGACAAAGCTTGATCTAAATACACTAGCTCACGTAAATTTTATCTGTATTTTAAGGGAAAGCTAGAGTCGAGCAGCTTAACCGCTCGATGGGGTAGCACCTAGAACGGATTGATAGTAAATGTACGCTAAAAACCAGATAATGAAGCGTTGACTGAGGTAGTGTGTTAAGCAACGCGATCGCCACCTATGACCTTGGCCGCTATGACATTGGCATAGTAGGATGTCGTGACTAAGAAATGCATCGCCTGTAAGCCATCATTTCTGCACTAGCATGCTGTATATCAAAAGAGTTGCTCGGTTATTCCCCGCACAGCATCCCCGACCCGGATAGGAGTCAATTGGCAGCGTCATGTTTATTCTAAAAAGGCAGGATGTTGAAATATCAAGCGTTCAGCATCCCAAGCGGGATCAACAGATTCTGATTCTCCATTATCAGGGGCAAACCTTTCGCTTGATTAGTGTCTTTAATGCCAGTCAAGAAGAAGAGGCAAAAGCCTTTTGGCGAGACCTCACTGACAACCGTGGCAAAGCTTGTGTGCTGCTAGAAGAACCAGAGCGATATAGTGTCTGGGGCAAAGTTCGCATAGAACAGTTGGCAAGCGAGGGCGCTATTGCGGGAGATGCGACCGCCTCTTTCTTTACTCAAGCAGGCCTGCTAATTTTGCAAGCTCTCTACATCGACATTGAAGACTTGCTAGGGAGCCGACAAGCAGGCCTATTCCAAAAAGATATTACGGAAGTTTTGCGCCAGTGGCGGTTCCCCCAAGCAGAATCCCCAGAAGCAATCAATTATTTGCTAACTATGGACCCTGTGACTGCCCTGCAACTGCCCCCTTGGCAAGAGCATCATCTCAATACACTGATGCAGGAGCTGCATCGCCTCGGCAAAGCCTATTTTGGTAATGCTACGTTTGCAGAGCGGGCTTTAGAGGCTTTGCAGGATATGTCTGCTGGAGACCGTGGTCAATTTCTGCAATGGCTGGGCCAGTCTCCGGTAGGGAAATTGTGGCAATAGCCTTAAGAATGTTTGATCACAGTCCCATAACCGACAGGGATGTGCGACGCTTGCAGACAATCTCGGTATTGCTGCCCTTTCCATTATTCAATTGCCAGTTACCCGGTTTTGACCTTCCATGAGCAGCCCTTCAAATAAGTCCGTTAGCCCTAAATCCCTCCTGTCAGTCCAAACGATTGTTCTCAGTGCGGTGAGTTGGGCTGTGTTAGCCCTCCTCTTCTTCTTACTGTTCAGCACTTCAGCACCCGGAGAAGAGCGCCCAGCTTGGTATGCCATTGGGACTTATATTTTTGAAGAGGTGGCCTATCTGGGAGCAGCGGTACTGTGCCTGAGAAATTGGCGCAGTCCCCAAATCGTGAGTGGTCGCAATGTCTGGCTAGGGATTGGACTAGGGATGCTGTCTTATTTCCTGGGCAACTTGGTGTTGGGCTATTGGGAACTGGGCCTGAAGCAAGATCCTACGGTGTCGCCCGGTGACTTATTTTTTGTGGCAACTTATCTCTTCCTCGGTTGGGGCATGCTGTTAGCGGTGCTCTCCAGACGCTTGAACTTAGAGAATTGGCAGTGGATAGTCGTTGGCGCGATCGCAGTCATTGGTGGATTGTTGGCTTGGCTGATCGCTGCACCCACCCAAACGGCTCAATCATTCCTGATGCCGCCTGCGATCGCTCAAACCGCTCCAGCCCCAAAAACTGCTGCACCACCCAAAGCGGTGAAAGCACCTGCGCTTAAGCCAGGTCAATCAGCCCCCCCAGCGTCAACTCCTGCTCCAGCCACTTCGTCAACGCCAGCCACGACTGAGCAGAAGGAAGTACCTGCTTGGGTAACGAGCGTAGAGGAGACGTTAGCTCCTTTAGAAACTATCTTGGGCTGGTTCTATGTCGTCAGTGACTTGGCTTTGCTGATCATTGCCACCGTCTTGCTACTGGCGTTTTGGGGTGGGCGTTTTTCGCAATCTTGGCGCATGATTGCAGCCGCAGCCTTCTCGCTTTACATTGCTGATATTTGGCTCGGATATGCTCAAAAACACATCCCCGATTACCAAACAGGTAGCTTGCCGGAAGTATTTTGGGTGTTTAGCGGGGTGCTATTTGGCATTGGGGCAGCGCTAGAACATGACTTATCTACCCGATCGCGGCGAACCGGAGGCCGAAGACGCGCTTAACCACAGCTCCCAATCAATCCGGACGTAGAATGGTGGCGATCGCATCTAGAATTTATCTCCCTCTGTCGTCAAGGTACGACATAGAATAGATGAAGCTAGTTCTGTCATGAACAGCACACTCAGCTTTGCTAGGTTGGCACCGAGAAGGTGCATCTTTTCTGGCTAAGCGAGCGCTCCGTTGAAGAGCAAAATATTCCTTCCTCTCCTAATGTTGATGGCTAAACAATTTAGCCAGTGATTTTTCTTTCTGAAGCGGTGGCATGACTCCAAGAAAACTGTCTGAGTCGGATAAACAAAACATCTTGCATCTGTATCGGCATCCAGGAGAGACAACTTCGACCCTGGCAGAGCGCTATGGAGTCAGCAACACGACAATTAGCCGTGTTTTAAAGAGTCTGTTGCCTGAGCATGAATATGAAGCACTCGTGCAACAAAAGCGAGCGGCCCGCCCTCAAGCAGGCTTTGCAGAATTTGCTGCGGAACTAGCCTTTGAGGAATTTGAAACAGCGCCTGTAGAAGAGCCTGTTCAGGAACCTGTTCAAGAGCCTATAGAGGTGAGTGAAGCTGCGATCGCTCAACCAGACATCCCAGTAGAAGCCGTAGAAGTAACCACAGAAGTAACCACAGAAGTAGAATTAGCCGCAGAAGAGTTTATAGAGGTGAGTGAAGCCGCGATCGCTCAGCCTAAAATCTCGGTAGAAGCTGTAGAAGTAGCCGCAGAAGTTGCGCCTGTGGAAACGGTAGAAGCAGTTGCCACTTCAACGCCAAAGCCAGCGATCGCACCACCAATTACGCGACGACAGCGTAAACGTTCCGGTGCTGTTGATGAAATATCAGCAAACGAGTCTGAGCCTGCTTCTGAGCCACCGGAAGTAGTAGAGGCGCAGCTACAGCTTTTAGAAGTTCCTTCGGTTGCGCCGGAAGTTGAGAAAAAACCAACGAAAGCGCCACCCATAAAAGTCGCGGCAGCGCCAATAGAAGCTGAGCCGAATCTAGGGTTTACAGAAGCAAGCTTGTCGGCAGATCTACAAGCGCAGGCTGCTGAGTTGGTTGACTTAGACGACGATGATCTTGATGACGACGACCTCGATGACGATGACCTCGATGATCTTGATGACGAGGATGAAGACGACGATGACGATGATTTAGATGATGCTGATGCCTTCATGGGAGGTCAGCTTCAAACTCAAGCTTTTGTACGAGTTTTGCCGTTAGCGGATGCCTCGATTCCCAAAACTTTCTACTTAGTTGTAGATCGAATGGCGGAATTGATTACTCGACCCCTCCGGGAGTTTGGAGATTTAGGACAAATTCCTAGCGAAGATGTTCAAGCGAAAACCTTGCCCATCTTTGACAATCACCGAATTGCTCGTCGCTTTTCTAAGCGCAATCAGCGAGTTATCAAAGTTCCTGATGGCAGAGTGCTACCGAAAGTTAGCGTCTATTTGCAAGCGAAGGGCATTACTCGCCTGCTGATTGATGGCCAGGTGTACTCGCTCTAATGGATTAACTGAGTTAATCGTTTAGTCAGGTACAGTCTAGCTCCATTGGATCTCGCCTAAGTATGCAATTTTTGGTGTAGCTCTTCTGCGACCCGTTTTAGGCGTCGGAGTTGAGCTTGCATGTCTTCTTGAGTCCAGGTGGCGGCAAAGGTGTTGAAGCCGAATCGTACCAAGGCGTTAGGGATTTCGAATTCAAAACGATTGAGCAAGTAGGTACCCCGATCATTCGGATTACACTCCCAGCGATCGCGGCCATGAAAAAAACCGTCGAACTCCCAAACTACTAAGCCAGGTTCGCGAGCAGCGACTACGCTACTCAAACTAGGCTGTAGGAAAGGAATCTGGATTACAAAACGGCTACGGCTACCAACGTCCGTACTCCACTCGCCTACGGGTTCGCAGCGCAGGGCAGGATTGAGCCAACGGTGCATTAAGCTGAGATCTGTAATGCATCGCTCTACAGCGGTGGCACTGGCGTTGATTTGAACAGACTGCTCGAAACTTTGCTGAAATGGCATTCGGCGCTGATTGGTCTTTTTCAGGGTGGGAATAGAACGCATCCTACCGCTATTACTAAACGACTTAAACATTCAGAAGAAGCAAGCCACCGATCGGCTCCAGCAACTGTTGACTCGTCTACTCTAGCGAGAACCCACCTGCTTCAGCACGCACAACCGTTTCATCGAACTAGTTCAC
Organism: Trichocoleus sp. FACHB-46; assembly: GCF_014695385.1. Taxonomy (NCBI): domain Bacteria; kingdom Bacillati; phylum Cyanobacteriota; class Cyanophyceae; order Leptolyngbyales; family Trichocoleusaceae; genus Trichocoleus; species Trichocoleus sp. FACHB-46. The sequence continues at coordinate 337,130 of NZ_JACJOD010000013.1, forward strand.
TAAATTAGTGCACAGTTGGTTGTTGTCTGCGTAAAGATTGTCTATCAAACTCACCTTTGCCTAAGGTTTTTGAGTTAAGTCTTGAATAATCGTTAAAAATCAACGAATCCTAGCTTTTTACGTCTTAATTCTCCATATAGATAGATGAAAAAGCCAGAATTGGAGCTTACTTTATCAATGTTTAGTTCTACGTCGCCCAGCTTGTACTTTGCTAGTCGGATGACAGTAGAAACGTGGGGTGCTACGTAAGCTAATTCTCACAAATGAATCTATCGTGCAAAAGTCGTGTTCTTACTGGACTGAGGGGCTAAAGCTAGCTCAGGAATTATGATTAGAACTTGGCAAGAATTTACACAAATCGTCAACACATCTGTACCAATACCGCAACTTAACCTCCTATTGGCACAGGCTCCAGCGACTTCTCCCCCAGCGACAACTACAGCACCACAAGCGGGCCCAGGGGCTTACCCCACGGGTGCAGACAGTTTCCTCCAGGGAATTGGCCTGAGTTTGGGCACTTCAATTCCAGCTTTAATCAAAGCCCTGCTGATTTTGGTGGTGGGGCTGCTCATTGCGGCGCTGGTCGCAGCCGTGGTTCGGGGCTTGTTGAACCGCACCGACATAGACAATAAACTAGCCGCGCGTGTCATCCGCCACCAACCAGGAGCGCGACCACCCAACGTAGAAAAATGGGTAGGAGACGCTGTTTTTTGGCTAATCGTCGTGTTTACGGTTGTGGCCTTTTTACAGGCGCTCAACCTAACCGCTGTTTCTCAACCGTTAAACACCTTCCTCGACCAAATTTTGCGCTTCCTGCCTAAGCTGGCAGGGGCTGGGATTTTGCTGGCGATCGCTTGGGCGCTGGCAACGGTGGTCAAGCTGATTGTGACGCAGGGACTCCATGCATTTGGCTTAGATCAACGGTTGGGTGAACAAATCAATGAACCACCCGCTAACCCAGATGCCCCGGATGCACCTGGTGCCACTCGACCGATTGCACCGCCGCCGTCTGATCCGCCATTTTCGTTGAGCGAAACGATTGGCAATGCGTTGTACTGGTTTATCTTTCTGCTGTTTCTCCCAGCGATCTTAAACACGCTGGAGTTGCAGGGGACGTTGCAACCTGTACAACAACTGTTGAATGAGATTTTGGCGATCCTGCCCAATATCTTGGCCGCAGTTCTGATTGGAGCAGCGGGTTGGCTGATTGCTCAGGTAGTTCGCCGGATCGTGACGAATCTGCTGGCAGCGGCAGGAACCGATCGCATTGGGACGCGCTTTGGGTTGAGAGGCACGACTGGGACTGGTGGCCAATCGCTGTCTTGGATTATCGGCACGATTGTCTATGTTTTAATCTTGATCCCAACGGCGATCGCGGCTCTGAATGCGCTGCGGATTGATGCGATTTCTCAGCCAGCCATTTCGATGCTGACTCAGATCCTCAATGCCATTCCGCAAATTTTCACGGCAGCCTTGATTCTGGCGATCGCTTATGTGATTGGGAAGTTTGTGGCTGATCTGGTCACTAATATCCTGACTAGCCTCGGTTTCAACAACATCTTCTACTGGCTAGGGCTACAACCAACTCCCTACTCAGCCCCTCCGGTTCGTCCGACAGATGAATCCCCTGTGATTCAAGAGTTGGGTCAAGTTAGCCCCAGTACTCCTAGAACTCGCACTCCTTCGGAAGTGATTGGGATTGTAACGTTGGTTGGCATTCTGTTGTTTGCCACGGTGGCAGCGACAAATGTCCTCAACTTTGCAGGTCTCACCCTGATTGTGACTGGGTTGCTAGTGGTCTTTGGCCGCATCTTGTCTGGTTTGGTGGTGTTCGCCATTGGTCTTTACTTGGCGAACTTGGCCTTCAACTTGATCGCAAGCTCTGGCAACGCTCAAGCAAGAGTTTTGGCGCAAACCGCTCGGATTGCCATTATTGCTTTTATTTCAGCCATGGCCCTGCAACAAATGGGTATTGCGCCGAATATTGTCAACTTGGCCTTTGGTCTGTTGCTAGGAGCCGTTGCCGTGGCGATCGCACTGGCCTTTGGTCTGGGTGGTCGAGACATTGCGGCTCAACAAACCAGAGAGTGGTTAGATTCGTTCAAGTCGAAACGCTAATGATTACCTAACCTCCAACCCCTTCCCTATAGGGAAGGGGAGAGATTAAAGCCCTTCTCCACCTTGGAAAAAGGGCTTTTTTTAATCGCCTAAGTAAATACCTAAGCCACGAGCAGTTTTGACTAAGGTGCCGCTAGGATCGACGGCCTGGTATTGGGCGATCGCCTCAGGAATGGGGACACTGACGACCTGACGATTTTGCCAAGTGACCATGTGGTCATATTTCTCCTCAGCGATCAGATCCACCGCAGCCACGCCAAAGGCCGACGCGACCAGGCGATCGAGCGGCGAAGGCGTTCCACCCCGTTGCACATGCCCCAGCACCGTCACGCGAGTTTCAGCCCCGCTACAGTCACAAATGCGATCAGCTAAGTAGTCACCAATTCCCCCATAGCGACATTGACCTAGGCGATTAGTGATCACCACTGGGTCTCCTGCTTCCGTCCGCACCGCTTCCGACACGATCACCAGCGAATAGTTTTTCCCTTGTTCTTGGCGCTCTTTGATTTTGTGGCAGATGTTGGCGATGGTATAGGAAATTTCCGGAATTAGGATTACATCAGCACCCCCAGCAATCCCAGCGGTAATGGCGATATGGCCTGCATCGCGCCCCATCACTTCTAGAATCATGACGCGGCTGTGGCTAGCGGCGGTAAAATGCAGGCGATCGAGGGCTTCGGTGGCGGTATTGACGGCGGTATCAAAACCAATGGAGTGCTCCGTCACCCCAACATCATTGTCAATCGTTTTGGGGATCGCTACTAGATTCAGGTTGCCTTGTTCAGCAATGCGTCGCAGAATTGCCATGCTGCCATCACCTCCGATGCCGATGATCGCATCCAGACCCAGTTGATAGTAGCCAGCAATAATGTCTTCTGAACGATCGCAACGGGTGCCATCGGGCATAGGAAAAGCAAAGGGATCACCTTGATTAGTCGTACCGAGCATCGTGCCACCCGCAACCCGCAGAGAGTCAACGTTTTCCAGTTCTAAGCGAATTGCCTGGGGTGGACTGTGCATGAGTCCTTGGGTCGCTTGCCGAATTCCTAGCACTTCCCAATCGTAGGTACCCACCGCTCGACACACCACCGCTCGGATGGCAGCGTTGAGTCCAGCACAATCGCCTCCACTGGTCAGAATCCCAATCCGCTTTTGTCCCATATCGCCCGCCGTCGCCTCAACGACAAATAAGGTCAGGCTGTACAGTACTGCTAAGCGGTGGCGTTTCTAAAGAATTCCAGGTTGGCTTTAGGTTTGCTTACATCTAATTCACCCACTGATGTACAAGCTGCAGGGTTGCTTGGGATATAGCGATCGCTTGGTTGCATCAAGGCAAATAGGACTAGCGCTGGCAACGCTACTATGGCAATATTGCGCTTCTTGGCAAAACAGCAAACGGTGAACAGGCGCAGCAAGAACGATAACTTATGTCAGACCTATCAGATCAGTGGAGCATTCCAGTTGCGCCAGAAGGCTTTAAATCAGGCTTTGTGGGCATCATTGGCCGTCCCAATGTCGGCAAGTCAACGTTGATGAATTATTTGGTGGGGCAAAAGATTGCCATTACGTCGCCTGTGGCTCAAACCACACGCAATCGGCTTTTGGGGATTTTGACCACGCCCGATACTCAGTTTATTTTTGTGGATACTCCCGGCATTCACAAGCCCCACCATCAACTCGGCGAAGTGTTGGTCAAGAATGCTCAAATTGCTATTCATTCAGTCGATGTGGTGCTGTTTGTGGTCGATAGCTCGGTCGATGCGGGTGGGGGCGATCGCTATATTGCCGAGCTAATGAGCAAAACCGAAACTCCAGTAATTTTGGGCCTGAACAAAAGCGACCAGCAACCTGCCGAGACAGAAGCACTAGACGCTAGCTATCGGGCCTTGGCAGAACCTTACGGTTGGCCGATCGCGAAATTTTCAGCACTGACCGGAGAAGGGTTAGAACCGCTGCAAACTTTGTTGGGCGATCGCCTGGAACCTGGCCCCTACTACTATCCGCCAGATCTGGTCACCGATCAGCCAGAACGCTTCATCATGGGCGAACTGATCCGGGAGCAAATTTTGCTGCTGACTCGTGAAGAGGTGCCGCACTCGGTGGCAATTTCCATTGATCGAGTTGAAGAAGAACCAACGATCACCCGCTTGCTGGCGACGATTCATGTCGAACGGCAATCGCAAAAAGGCATCGTCATCGGGAAGGGTGGCAGTATGCTGAAGGCGATCGGCAGTGCCGCCCGTGAGCAAATGCAGAAGTTGATCGCCGGAAAAGTTTACCTAGAGTTGTTTGTGAAAGTGCAACCGAAGTGGCGGCAATCACGCACTCGCCTCGCAGAATTGGGTTATCGGGTGGAGGAATAGTGAAACTCATTGAGCGCTATCGAGGAGCCTTGTTAGGGCTGGTAACGGGGGATGCAGTTGGCACAACTCTAGAATTTGAGTCACCGGGTTCCTTTACCCCCATCACGGATATGGTTGGTGGTGGCCCCTTCAACCTCCAGCCCGGACAGTGGACCGACGACACCTCAATGGCCTTGTGTTTGGCAGAAAGCCTGATCGAGTGCCAAGGCTTTGACCCCAAGCATCAACTAGAAAAATATAACCGTTGGTATCGCGAAGGCTATCTCAGCAGCACCGGACGCTGCTTCGACATTGGCAATGCCACCCGCACAGCGCTAGAGAAATTTGCTGTTACGGGAGAACCATACTGCGGTTCTACTGATCCTCGCGCTGCGGGCAATGGCTCAATTATGCGGTTAGCTCCGGTGCCATTGTTTTACGCCACGCAGCCAGAGGAGGCGATCGCTAAATCTGCTGAAAGTTCTCGCACCACCCATGCCACCCCCACGACGATTGATGCTTGCCGTTATTTAGGCGCACTAATCGTTGGGGCGGTTCAAGGAGCCACCAAAGCAGAATTGCTTGCAGACCACTACAGCCCAATTTCAGGTTCCTGGGAGGCTAATTCGCTCGTTCCTGAAATCGCTGAGATTGCCAGAGGTTCCTTCAAGCAGCGACACCCACCGGAAATTCAAGGCTCTGGCTATGTGGTGAAATCTTTAGAAGCAGCGCTGTGGGCGTTCTACAATAGCGATTCTTTCCAGGAAGGTTGTTTGCTGGCAGTGAATTTAGGTGACGATGCCGATACTACTGGAGCTGTTTATGGCCAGCTTGCAGGTGCATTCTATGGTGAGTCAGGAATTCCAGCGGAGTGGCGATCGCGCTTGGCTTACCGGGAATTGATTGAATCTTTGGCCGAGCAATTGTTGACTCTCTCGCGAGCATTTTTGTGAGTATCGTCGAATAAAAGCAGACCTCTCCCCAAACCCCTCTTCTAAGAGGCGAGGGACTTTGAATTTGTCTCCCCTTCCCTAGTAGGGAAGGGGCAGGGGTTAGGTTCCTAAGCCAATAACTCTGTCAATGCAGAAATGAGGGCTTGGTTTTGTTCTTCGGTGCCGACGGTAATTCGCAGTTTGTCGTCGAGGCGGGGTTGCTTAAAGTAGCGCACTAAAATGCCCCGTTCCTTCAGGGCTTGATAGAGAGCGCCAGCCTTGTTATTGGGAGCCTGAGCCAAAACAAAATTGGCTTGCGAGGGGCCAACTTTGAAGCCTAGCTGGGTGAGGTCAGCGGTTAACTTGGCACGAGAAGCTTTCACCCGCTCGGCACTGGCGTTTTTGTGCGCTTGGTCCGCGATCGCTGCAGCTCCCACTGCACAAGCCACCGCATCCACGTTGTAACTATCTTTGACTTTAATTAGCCCCGACAATAATTCTGGATTGGCAACGCCAAAGCCTAATCGTAAACCTGCCAAGGAATAGCCCTTAGAGAAAGTGCGGAGGACAATCACGTTGTTGTGCTCTTTCACCAGTTCCAAAGCGCTGTAATCGGCAAAATCGACGTAAGCTTCATCGATCGCTAGCACTCCAGACAAATGGCTGGCTAACTTGCTGAGCACATCTAAAGGAACTAGCGTTCCAGAAGGACTGTTAGGGGAAGCAATGAAGGTGATCGCCCCGTTTGCCTCGATCAGTTGCTCGACGGGGAGGTTGTAGTCGTCATTGTAGGGAACCTCAACTACTTTCGTGTCTTGGATTTCTGCTAACGTTTCGTAGAGGACATAGGTGGGCGTGGGATAGACGATTTTGCGATCGCCTTCCGTACAAGCCCGCACCAGCAAATTCAGAATGTCATCACTGCCATTACCCGCCAAAATCCAATCATGGGGAACGCCTAAAACCTGGCTCGCGGCGTCACGAAAGGAATCGGCCATTGGGTGGGGGTAACGCCGCAACAGTTCGCCATCGAAGCCACGCAGGACTTGCAGGGCCGCCTCCGAGGGAGGGTAGGGGTTTTCGTTGGTGTTGAGCTTAATGACTTTGACGCCTGGGGCTGGCTGTTCACCAGGTTGGTAGCCAGTCATCGCATCAACGCTAGGACGGAAGTAACTCATTGTTCTTGGTGGGTTAGGTCTGTTGCATAGCGTGAAGGACTTGCCGAATCACATCCGCTGGAACTTCATCAGTGATGGTGACGGTGCCAATTTGGGTGGGTAGAATGAATCGCACCCGACCGTCTTTGACTTTTTTATCGGTTAGCAAGCTAGCCGCGATTGCCTCAATATCCAATCCTCCGGGCAACTTGGTGGGGAGGCCAGTTTTCTCAAGCAGAGCAAGTTGGCGATCGCTGGAAGCTTGCTCCCACATGTCTAAAGCTACCGCGATTTGCCCGGCTGCTACCATGCCGATCGCCACTGCTTCGCCGTGATTAACTATTTTGTATTTAGTCTCACTCTCGACAGCGTGACCAATCGTGTGCCCGTAGTTAAGAATGGCTCTTAGCCCTGACTCTTTTTCATCTTTGCTGACGACATGAGCCTTCGCTTGGCAGGAACGGGTTAGGATTTCTTGAAGCAGATCGTCGCTAACATAGCGCAGTTGGTCAAGCCGCTGGCTTTGTTCTAGTTTTTCAAACAGTTCCGCATCCCAAATGATGCCGTACTTGATCACCTCAGCCATGCCTGCCCGAAATTCTCTAGCTGGCAAGGTTTTTAGAGTTTGAGGATCGATCAAGACTAGCTTGGGTTGATGAAATGCCCCAATTAAGTTTTTGCCGTGAGGATGGTTAACCCCTGTTTTGCCACCAATCGAAGCATCGACCATTGCGAGCAGGGTTGTGGGGACTTGCACAAAGTTGATGCCTCGCAGCCATGTGGCAGCGGCAAAGCCTGCCATATCGCCAATGACGCCACCGCCTAATGCCAGAATCGTGGAGGAGCGTTCTAGACGGTTTTCTAGAGCTACATCGTAGATTTTTTGTAGGGAGGCAGGAGTTTTGTAGCGTTCTCCGGCGGGCAGAATGCACTGAGCGACGGTAAAGCCTGCTTGCTCTAGAGAGGTGATCGCTTGAGTTCCGTAATGCTTAAAAATCGGGGGACTGGAAACAAGGAGAATTTTTTTGCCGAGTTTGAGTGGCTGTGAGCCGTGCCCGATGAGCCAGTTGCCTAACTGTTCCAAGCCACCGGATGCGATTGCAATATCATAAGACTGTTGTGGTAATTCGACAGGAATTACAGACTTCATTGGTTTCGTGCTGCCGCGATTAACAAATGCCCGTGGGCTGTATTCTACTACTTCACCACATCGGATGGTGGGGCTGGCGCAGCCTGCCTAGCCCGTAAAACCAATGTGGTGGAATACTACTCCACTAAATGATTCAATAGTTTTGTTGGGCTTTGTGGAGAATTGTCAATGTCTGGTGTAATTACTTACGTGTTAGTGCTCGGTTCGTTCTATGCAGCGGCTCTTGGTTTGTTTTTTGGCCTGCGGGCTGCCAAGTTGATCTAGAACTGAGTCTTTGGGAGTCAGGTGTCCTCACCCATGTAGGTTTCAACCAAGCACGTCTTTACCAAGGTTCCAGCTTCTGCTCCCCAAGCAGGTGAGAGGCTAGAACATTGAGAATCCTATTCATTGAGTACAGACTTCTCGTAGAAACCTACATGGGTGCGGGGCAGGTACCCGGCAGGTACCCTTAAGAGGTTTGATTCTACCCCTTCATCCCACTCCCCGCCTCAGTTGGTACAATATAGTGCTGCATCACCAAAAAGAAGAATAAAATCGGCGCGATCGAAATGACAGAACCCGCCGCAATCAAGCGCCAATCCAGGGAAAACGTTCCTGCTAGCGTTGCAACTCCCAGCGGCAACGTATAGTACTCCGGGCGATCAAGCACGATTAAAGGCCAGAGGAAATCGCTCCAGGAACCGATAAATACAAAAATTGCTAGCGTCACCAGCGCCGGGCGAATTGAGGGTAGCATCACATGCCACCACAACCCCAGTTCTGAGCAGCCATCCATGCGGGCGGCTTCTTCCAGCTCTTTAGGCACACTCTGAAACGCTTGCCGCAACAAGAAGATGCCAAAAGCCGAAGCGATCGCGGGAAAAATTAGTCCTAGATAGGTGTTTCGTAGCCCCAACTGTACGGTCAAGATGTACAGCGGAATCATCACGATTTGAAAAGGAATCATGATTGTTGAGACAACGAGGGTGAAAATCGCATCTCGGCCCCAAAAATTTAGCCGCGCCAATGGATAAGCTGCCAACGAACAAAACAGCAAATTCAGCGTAACTGTCAGTATGGCGACTAGGGTGCTGTTGAACAGGTAGCGACCAAATGGATTAGTTTGCCACACTCGAACGAAATTTTGCCAAGTGGGTTGGCTCGGCCAAAGTTGCGGTGGAAACTGAAAAATGTTCTCGGTTGGAGACTTGAGCGAGGTACTGACCAGCCACATCAAGGGCAGCAGCATCACCAGCGCGATCGCCCCTAGCAAGCTGTACATGCCAGCTCGTTGCCATAAAGCCCGCCGCTTAGAACTATTCATGTTATTTAGTCGCTACTACTGCAATATTCCAAGCAAATCGCTTCATTAGGGGCAATTTCTTCAAGCTTTGATCTGCTTTTTCCAACTTTAGATAAGTTGGTCTCAAGCGTTCATGCTCCAAAATAATTTTTTTCCAATATCGCTCTTTGTTCGGATCAACTTTTTCTACTAAATAAAAACGTAGGAAAATCCAAAGAGTAGCTAACCAAAAGGTGTCATATTCCGTTTTTGTAAATACAGATTGGACAAAGTTGGCAATATTAATATCGAGGGGAGTTTCGTCCTCAGTCCGTACCTTAGTCGCAATACGACGGTAGACATTAATCACTGGATTGTGTTTCAGCGGGTCCCAAAAACAAGCTTTACCACCTGGTTTCAGGACTCGATACATTTCCCGGATAACTGTTTTTGGCTGGGGAATATGGTGCAATAAATTAGAGGCGTAGATAATGTCAAAAGTGTTGTCAGGAAACTCAATTTCCATCGCATTAATGGTGCGACCCTCCACTGCCACATGGTTGCTTGCTGCCAGCTTGAGCGCGACATCTACCATACCTGGCGAGTAATCGGCGGCAACACAACGTGCCCCTTTGGTCGCAAAATAAACGCTGTTTTCCCCAGCCCCACAACCTAGGTCGAGTAGATATTTCCCTTTGACATCTCCTAAGTGCTTGAGGATAAAGCGATTCTCTGGAGCAGTGCAGGCTTCAAAATAATCTCGAACTTGAATTCCTTCGATGTCAATGGCCGCAGCCCACAGGTCGTGAAATTCACGTTCGCGCTTGAGGAGGTCGTCTTGCATGACAGTTGTACTGACTGGAATTCCAGCATTATGCCAACTGGGAGATTGTTGGGCAATCCTACGGCGCTATAGAAACTCTTCGCTCCTCACTTCTGGCTTCTGCTTCCCCTCTTTCATTCTGAGCCTGCATTCTGCTTTTCAGCTAGCGATCGCCTCAACATTCGCTGTACTAGCAGCCTTCAGAGTTTTTTGCGCCTCTGCTTCGGCGGTTAGGTATTCGGTGAGTTGCGCTTCGATTTCGTCACAGACGATTTGGCGATATTCGCTAAAGTGTTCATTGTGGGCACAGACGGTCAGGTAGCGATCCCAGACTTTGGGGTTGTGTTTGAAGATGTTCCAAAGGTTACGCCAGAACTGGAAGCGGGTACTCCGAACCACGCCTTGCCGCCAGCAGACAGTAAGTAAGGCGCGAACATCAACCCAGGCTGGCATTTTACCAGGGGCTTTGAATTTGGGCGATCCCATGATCAGATGGTGGCGGTACACGCGATCGAGGAATTTCTCAGGGTCGTAAAGCTCGGAAAAGGCGCGCATGTATTCGCGAGCAATTTCCTCTAGGGGGCGGGTGGGGACGAAGTTCATCAAGGTGGTTTGGTTGATGTTGCCTGCTTCGCCGCGTAAGCGCCCTTCTTTTTTCAGGCGGTGCCAAAGGCCAGTGTCGGGAAGGACTTGCAACATGCTAAACAACGCGGTGGGGATCGCGGTTTTTTCGACGAATTGGACGATGCGATCGCCTGCACCCGGTTTTTCGTTGTCAAAGCCGATGATGAAGCCTGCCATGACGCGCAAACCCACTTTGGTGATGGATTCCACGGCCTCGCTGAGAGAGTCGCGGGTGTTTTGAAACTTTTGGGTGAGGGCTAGGCTGTCTTCGTCTGGGGTTTCAATGCCTAAGAAGACGGCGGTGAAGTTGCACTCCACCATCAACTCCATCATTTCTGGGTCTTGGGCCAAGTCTACCGAAGCTTCGGTGAAGAAGGAGAAGGGATACTGGTGGTCTTCCATCCAGGTTTTTAATTCCTTGAGGAACAACTTCACGTTGCGCTTGTTGCCGATGAAGTTGTCGTCCACCATGAAGATGCTACGATCCCACCCGAGTTCGTAGAGGTAGTTCAGCTCGGCTAAGAGTTGTTGGGGAGCCTTAGTGCGGGGTTTGCGTCCGTAGAGGACAATGATGTCGCAGAATTCGCACTGGAATGGGCAACCGCGTGAGAACTGCACCGCCATGCTGTCGTAGGCGCTAAAGTCGAGCAGTTCGAAGCGGGGGATGGGTGTGGTGGTAACGTCTGGCTTCACCCCATTGGAACGAAAGACTCCCTGGGTTTCGCCACGCGCGATCGCTTCAATAAAGAGCGGCAAAGTGATCTCGCCCTCATCCAAAATCATGTAGTCAGCCGCCTGGGCCTCTTCTGGTAGAGCGGTTGGGTAAGGGCCACCCACTGCCACAGGTTTACCTCGGCGCTTGGCCTCTTGAATTTGGGCCAAGAAATCTTCTTTCTGCACAATCATGGCAGAGAGAATTACCAAGTCTGCCCAAGCCCACTCGTCTTCTGTGACAGCGCGGACATTGCGATCGACCAGTTTGAACTCCCACTCCTGAGGCAGAAGGGCCGCAACGGTGACTAAGCCCAGAGGTGGTAGTAAAACTTTGCGCTCGACCAGTTCTAGAGTTTTTTCAAATGACCAAAAGCTTTTAGGAAACAGGGGGTAGAGGAGTAAAACTCGCATTTAAATTTAGCCTCACAGGTTAAGAGCCCGGTCAAAAAAGCTTGGGCGAACTGCTGGATGGTTATTCACTTTTCCCGGAGAAGCTTCCACAAACCGGGCGAAAGTGAAGAATTCAGTTTAGCTCGCGATTTAGCTGGCGATCGCGTTCATGTTAGCGGTGACGGCTGACTTTGCAGTTTGAGCCTGCGATTTCGCTTTAGTGGCTAAGTACTCTGCTAGTTGAGCTTCAATTTCGTCGCGAACTGTTTGGCGATACTCCAGGAAGTGCTCACTCAAAGCACAATTGCTCATATAAGGCACAAAGACGCTGGGGTTATGGCGCAGAATCGCAAAGAGCTGCCGCCAAAACTGCCAACGGGTACTTCGCTTAATGCCCTGCCGCCAGAAAATGGTGAAAACAGCCCGGAGTTCCACCAGTTCCAACATCCGAAATGGCACCTTGTGCGGCGATGGCTTTTGCTGAATGAAATTGCGATAAACCCGTGACAGATAACGGCTGGGTTCGTACAGCTCCCAAAAACAGCTCAGGTACTCACGCGCCAACTCTTCTACCGGACGGGTGGGGATAAAGTTGGTCAGCGCCATCTGGTGGCCCTGCGTTTCTTTGTTTGCCTCTAGCATCCGACCTTCTTTTTCTAGTCGGTTCCAGAGTGCCGTGTTGGGCAGTGCCTGGAGTAAACCAAACATCGCCTTGGGAATCGAGGTAGCTTCAACAAAATCGATGATGCGTTGACCCGCTCCTGGTTTCTCGCCATCGAAGCCCAGGATAAAGCCAGCCATCACATTCAGGCCCGCTCGATTAATCGTTTGCACCGACTCCACTAACGAGGTGCGGGTGTTTTGAAATTTGTGAGTCAGCGCCAAACTATCTGTATCAGGAGTTTCAATACCAATAAACACAGAACCAAAGTTGGCAGCGATCATCAAATCCAGCAGTTCTTGATCTTGGGCCAGATCAATCGAAGCTTCGGTAGCGAGGCGGAAGGGATAGTTGTGAGCTGCCATCCAGGAGCCGAGTTCACGTAGCAACAGCTTGACATTACGCTTGTTGCCAATGAAGTTGTCATCGACCATAAAGATCGATCGCCGCCAGCCTAGGTCATAAAGGGTTTGCACTTCAGCAATGAGCTGAGCTGGAGTTTTGGTGCGAGGCTTCCGCCCATAAAGCACAATAATGTCGCAAAACTCGCACTGGAACGGGCAACCGCGCGAAAACTGCACCGACATCTCGTTATAAGCCTTAAAATCTAGCAAGTCGTAGCGCGGAATTGGCGAAGTGGTAACGTCTGGTTTCACTTCCCCGGCCCGGAGGACGCCAGAAGTTTTGCCTTGAGCGATCGCCTCAACCAGCATGGGAAGCGTAATTTCACCCTCATCCAATACCAAGAAATCAGCTCCAGCTTCCTGAGCTGCATCTGGGACAGAGGTGACATAAGGGCCACCCACTGCAACTAACTTGCCACGTTGCTTAGCCTGCTGAATCAGATGCAACATATCTGGCTTTTGGACAATCATGCCAGAGATAATCACCAACTCTGCCCAATCCCAGTCAGCTTCCGTCTCCAGCCGCACATTACGATCCACTAGGCGAAACTCCCACTCTTGAGGCAGGATCGCAGCAACCGTAATCATTCCCAGAGGAGGGAGCGAAACCTTGCGCCCGATCAGTTCTAGAGCCTTATCAAAAGACCAAAACGACCGAGGAAAAAGGGGGTAGAGAAGTAAAACTCGCATTAATTGTTAGCCTCTTATCTAAATGACGGCCTGTTCTCAGATATATTGATATGTCTATCTATCCTGAAAACTCTCACGATAAAAGCTTTCAGTCAATGAACAACGATTGACTGAATCAACTCGACGCGAAACAAGCCAATCCTCGCGATAAAAAGTGTATTCCTTCGACCAAAGATCAAGGAACTTCCTATATCACTTGTACTGGAGTTTAACAGACGCAACTCAAAAACGTATGCTTTGAGCGATTCCAGGAGCAGCAAGTAGCACTAAAGACCAAGGAATTAGCTGTAGCAAGAGAAAAGCCAAAGTATCGAAACACCCACCCTCAGATTCTTCTGGAGGGAGTCTGAGGGACGCAGCCGTCCCTCAGCGGGGGTTTGGGGGCGAGTGCCCCCAAGGGTTCGGATTTCCCAAAGATGTTGATTCAGCGAAGTTTGAAAGAGTAGCTACTCAGCGATCGCCCGTTCTTTAGCTTCAGCAGCCCTCACCCCACCCTGCCCAGGCACCCCACTAACCTTCAACACATCTCGAAATGTGGCGCAATAAGTCGGCAAATTGAACGTAGCTGGATTCACCACATGCTCGTAAGTGAAATGCCGATACTTCAAACAGAAACGGTCCCAAGCTGCCATCTGAATCCGAAATACTGCAATCAGCACATCAGCCAGCACAGACGACAGCGGAATCTGGAACTGAATTTTCTTTCCTAGATAATCACAAACTGTCTCTATCGCTTCGTTCACCGTCACCCGAGCATTTCCCAGCACCAACTGCCGTGGTTGGCCTAGTTCTGGCGGATGCTCTACTAGATGCTGCACCACTTGGGCAATATCACGCCCGTGAACGAAGTGGAAACTACCATCAGCTTTGAGGAAGCGAATTAAATCAATCCACTTGACAACCTCTGGAATCCCAGATGTTACCGCTGAGTAAGGCTTATGCTCATCCCCACCAAACACCAAGGTAGGGAACAAAGTAGTAACTTTAGGAGCGATCGCCAGCTTTGATAACTGCTGAAAACAAGAGTACTTCGAGCTAATGTAGTCGGTTCCTAGTTGCCCTGCTTCCTTCAGCAAGTGGTTTTTGCGATCGAGAATACTGGCAGTTGAGAAGTAAATTACTTGTTCGCAGCGCTCTGGATCGAGCAAGCTCATCAACCGCAACGTCTTTAAAACGTTTACATCATAGGTTTCTTGAGCATTCCCCCAAGCAGTAGCCACCAAAATCGCCACATCCATTGATGCCAATAAGTCTTCCATGCGGTCAACATCCCGCATATTAGCCTTAATGATGTGAATCCCAGGACGAGCTTGGTAGTCAAACTTCAGCTTTGCAGGGTCTCTAACCAGCAGATGTAATTCATGCTCAGTGGACTGAATCAAAGCTTCCGCGATGTAGTGACCAATGCAGCCACTGGCACCCGTCATGAAAATTCGCTTGGGGAGCATGGAGGTATGAATGAATAGAGAGTTAAGGAGTAGAGCCGAGACCCCAGCTCCCATTACGCATGGGTAGTTCTAGACTCGTAATAATTTTGAGCGAGATGCGAAACCCCACTCAAAATCACTACCTGTATATCACCACCTACGCATGAACTGCCAAGAGTTTGTCAACCTGCTTTGCAGTTTCAAAGAAGTGAGCCACATTCTCCTCAGGAGTGCCTTGCAGAACTCCGTGGCCGAGATTGAGGATGTGACGACGGTTACCCGCTTTGCGCACTGTATCTAGAATGCGATCGCGGATGAAGTCTTTGGAGCCAAACAGCACACAGGGGTCAATATTCCCTTGCACACCAATGTTAGCGCCGAGACGCTGACGAGCTTCGGCTAGATCGACTGTCCAGTCCACACTGACGAAATCAGCGCCGGTTTGTGCCATCCGCTCCAGCACTCCAGCACTGCCATTGATGTAGAGAATCAGAGGCACATCAGGATGCGCCGCCTTGATCTTGGCAAACACCTGCTTTTGGTAAGGGACGGCAAAGGCATCAAAGTCTTGGGGGCTAAGCTGACCTGCCCAAGAATCAAACATTTGGATTACCTGCGCCCCACATTCAATTTGGTAGCACGCATAGGTAGCGATCGCGTCTGCAATCTTAGCCAGGAATTTATGCAGCATTTCTGGCTCGCTGAACGCCATACCCTTGATGATGGTGTAATCTTTAGAGCTTTTCCCTTCGATCGAGTAAGCGGCCAAGGTCCAAGGTGCGCCGACAAAGCCGAGTACCGCTGCTTCATTGCCAACTTCTTGGCGCAGGGTTTGCAGAATCGTACGAATAAAGGGCATCGACGCTTCTGGGTCGATTTCATGCAGATTGTTGATCTGCTCTAGGCTACGAATCGGCGGATCGATAATCGGTCCTCGGCTCTCCACGATGTCGAACGGAATGCCAATACCGGGTAGCGGCGTCAAAATATCAGAAAACAGAATCACGCCATCGGGCCGAAATACCCGGAAGGGTTGCAAGGAGATTTCAATTGCCAGATCAGGATTCTCGGAGCGCTCCCGGAAGGAGGGATATTTGTCGCGCAAGTCTCGATACACCTTCATGTAGCGACCCGCTTGTCGCATCATCCACACGGGTGGCCGATCTAGAACTTCTCCACGAGCAGCCCGCAACAGATAAGGAATTTGGGTCGATCCGGCCATTGAAGCTTCACCATTCATTTCTTAAATGCATTTGTTAGCTTATCATTCCCCGATCCCCCTTTCTCGCTGTGAGTTTGAGAAAGCGACGGGAATTAACCAGGCAATGGTGACAAGATCGGGCAGGATGGTGTCAATGCTTGTTTTGCTTGGCTTACCGTTACAAAACTTATGCAATTTGACCCTAGCTCATCCGTCCCTCCAGCACTAGCCGCACCCGCACCGCAGCCTTTTCTGATTCCACCTGCTAAGCGACTGAGTTTTATCTGCGGGTTGACGCTAGCAACTGTCCTGGCTGGTTTGGTAGAGCTGGCTTTTAAGCGTGGCGTTGCGGGGGCGATCGCGGTAGACACACTCAGCGATTTTGCTGCCGCAATTTGGCGGTATACAGATTGGGCCATATCCAGCTTTGTCTTGGGACTGGCTCAGTGGGTGATTTTACGCCAATATGGACTGACTCATCTCTGGATCGTAGCGACGGGCATGGGTGGACTCATCGCCCAAGCGGTAGGATTCGGGTGGCAAGCTAAGCTAGGGCTTGTCCTGAGCCGCCTAGCCTATGTTTGGTTGGGGCTAGCTCAAGGATTTGTCTTACGACGTGATGTCAGGTCTGCTTGGCTTTGGCTGTTTGTTCCTCCGGTTACGTTTGTGCTCTCTAGCTTGCTGTTTTTGGTCATCCTAGGGCAGACCCCGACAGGAATTGCCGTAGGATTGCCAGGACCGTCCTACGTGGCATTAATTCCAGCCTTAACCCTTCAAGGATTGCTGCCCGCGATCGCACTCTGTGGCCTCCGGCAAAAAGGTAGTTCTGCTCGTCGCCCATCTAGTGAGGCTGCGTTCCGGGCCACACCAGAGATGACCGATTTAACCCAGTTGCGATCGCTAGCACGAGAACTCCATACTCAATTAACCCAAACAGATATTCCTGAGATTGCGGAAGACCAAGACTTGATTTATCTGGTGGATATGACGGTAGAAGGCGCGATCGCGATGTATCAGCCTGTAAACCAAGCCGCATTTGACTACGCAGATCAAACCCCACTCCCAGCTTTAGCTGAGGCAGAGCTAGCAGGTCAGGCAGGTCAGGCAAATCAAGAAAAATATGGGTCTGAAGTAGCCACCTTAGCGCGGTTTCAAGTAATTTTTCAGGCCACGGGTGACATAACGATTCGGTCCTCAAATGGGGAACCGTTGAGCTAAGCGAGGTCTCGTGGCAACAGTGGTAGGCACACCAACCGCACTACAGCAATCAAGTGGTGGTTGATAAAATTTCTTCGTTTTGCACCTTAAACTTAGTAAAGATGACGATTAGAAATTGTGGGCAATAGGATCGTTTAATTCATGAATATTGTGGAGTTTTTCCAGCAGAGTGCTGGCAAGTGGTTTTCCCAGCGCACCAGTCACCACTTGGCTTTTAAGCAATCGGAAAGTGGCAAATCAGATATTGTGATTGAGATGTTGCCCAGCGATAACCCCGAAGTGGTAAAGCTGTGCGAACAATATGAAATTGATCCCACGCTGGCTCTCTGTGGTGCTCGCGTCACCTGGAACGGCACGATGGAATGGGACGAAGAAAAACACACTGGCTCCACAGTGTTGGTTCCGATCGCTGATCCAGAAAACCCCAAGGAAGGCAAGTTGTTGCGCGAAATGGGCTACGCCGAAAAGGCTCCTGTCGCCGGTCGTTACAAAATGGGCGACGACGAAGCCCTGACGTTGATTACCGAGTATGAATCTATGTACTCTGAAGAGCGTCTGTGGTTCGCCAGTCCCAACTTACGCTTGCGTAACAGCATCCTAAAGCGCTTTGGTGGTTTCAGCATGGCCACCTTCTGCTCAGAAATTCGCATGGGTGGCACGCAACCTCAGGCCGAAGCTGCCAGCTCTACCACTAATACCTAATGGGTTAAAGGCGATCGCGGGTTAATTAGTAAATGCCCTCATCTAGGCATGATGTAGGGCAAGCTCAAACATTTTTCAGACCCGCTGACTCTTGGTTTCGCTAGGACTCAAGGGTTCGGATAGAGCGAGGGAGTTTTCTTGGGGTTGGGCTACTGCCTTGAGCTTGCTATAGAACTCAGAGGATTCCGGAGGCGGTACAAACTGGTGAATCGGTTCGGGCTTTGCTTGGCCTGCTTGAGCCATCTCTGAACTGGAAGCTTCGCTGCCTGTGATTGACAAGTCAGAGAGTAGGCGATCGGCTTCTTCTAGAACAGATTCTAGGGCTCCATCCGAAGCCATGTCTGACTCAACTGCCATTTCAGCAAGGTGGGAGCTGGAAGTTAGAGGCAATGTCGGGTTAGATAGAGCGTTGGATTCTGCAACAACTTCAGATTCATCGATGCTCGGCTCTAGCGCCATTGATATCGGCTCTGCGGCCACAGCATCCATTGGGGCATAGCTTGAGTTGGAAGCTGACGCTGCCACGGTTGGTTCGGAAGCGTTTTCTAACCTAGTAGCCCCAACCTGGTCTGGTTGCTCCTCTCCAGCGACAGACGCAAGGTTTAGTCCTTCATTTTGGAGCGGTGGCGAGGAGATTGCGATGGAGGGCAACTCGGTCGCCGCTACCTTAACCGGAGCCGTAGATAGATTGTCAGTCTGGATGACCGCTGCGGGCAGCAAGTAGCGCCAGTGAGACTGGGGCGGAAACTTGGGGGGTGGCAAAGCCACAATTTCCCTTGCAGTAGCAGGTTTGGGCACTAGCACCTGCGGGAATTTACTGCAAACAATGCGTTCAAATTCATGGTTGAAATGATAAAGCGGTTGCCCTCGACGTAGCCACAACGCCAAGATTTGCTCAACCGAAATCCCCTTGTAACGCCCTTGATACAAGGCTTCAATGACGGCTGAGCGTATCCAGAGCGGTTGGTAGATACCTGTCCAAGCAGCCACTAATTCATCAGCAGTGTAGCCATTGAGGTCAAAGCTGTAGTGAATCAGCAGAGCCGCTGCATTTGCGCTCACAGAGTCTTTTACTGATTCTGTCATCTCAATTGTTTACTGCATCCCCCTTTCAAATTAGCTTAGGCAAACTGCGATCGCTTTTCGCAGGAGGGTGGGACCTAGGTCTAAGCTGATTGACAACGGATCTTCGGCCCCAACGCAGTCTACAAAAGTTAGCAGACTGGAGTAGCGACGGATTTTGCCATTAAACCGCAAATCGCCCTTAGATTCAAATGACTTAAGGAAGATTAGTCATTGGTAGGCCGCACCACACCCCCCTCTACGGGGCGGATACCAGTGCCCGCAAAGGGTTCTGTTCCGCCGCTCCAGTTGAAGTCACTGATGCGTAAGCCAATGGAACCAATCGCTAAAGCTGGGTTGTAGCGTACCGTCACCCCATAGGTGCGGCGGCTGTACTCTAAGATGTAATCCGTACTAATTTCATTGCCTGTATCCACATTGATTGCAGTTTGAAACCCGAAGCGGAATGGGCCGTAAATCTGCTGCAAAATCCCAGCGGAGACGACTTTATCATCCACGACTCGATCGAATAAGAAGGGAGATTGACCGCCAATCGCACTTTGAGAGTAGCTGAGATTGAAACCTGTGTAGTCAAAGAAGCGCCGAGAAAAATGACCTACCTGTCCTTGCAACCCAATGGTGCCAGTTAGAGTCGTTTGGCTGTCGCCACTGGTATAGCCGTTGGCAACCCCTCTGACTCCAGTAAATAGTTGCAAATAAGGCACTACCGGAGCGGGAGTATATCGTAGACCTTCGGCAGCAGTGGGCGGTAAAGCTTTGCCTTGCCAAAGGGAGAATCCTTTATTCAGAGCAGCGCTGGCCTCAAAACGTCCCAAGCTCAACCGATTGTTACTGCGATTGGCATCAAGTAAATCTAGGCGATCGCTATCAGCCGTAACAAATTGGGCTCCTGCTTGGTAGCTCAAGCTGATTCCGGTATTTCCTAAAGGCACCACAGGAGAAATCAGGAAAGCACCCAAACTGCTCTGCACATCCTGATAACCCAAAGAGCCATTGAACAGGCGATCGCGGTAGCTATAGTCAAGCGCTAAGGTGTGGTTGCCTGCGACTTGGAGTTGACGCAAACGCACATTAGCTCGCGCTTCTTCATCAAAATCGCTGGGATCTAAGCTGTTCAGTGTTACGGAGCTGGTCAGCGTGGTGCGAGGGCTGAGATTAGCCGTCAACTTGGTTTTTAAGCCATACACAGAAGGATCAAAGATGGCCCCATTACTATCTGTCAGGGCTTTTTGAATAAAGAACTGAGGCGTGACGCTAAAGCGAATCTTCTCGTTAGAAATCGGCTCAAACGTACTTTGGACAAACAAGCCGCCTCGATCTTCCTCGTCGTAGCCAAACTGTAGTAGAGCAGGATCGCGTTCCCGGCGATCGAGTATCACCCGCGATCGCAGCAGCGGTAGAGAGAAACGTTGGTCAAACACTAGCCGAGGCCGTTTGGCTCTCACTTCATCCCGGAGTGGAGAAAGGTTAGTCAGTGTCGCCTCATCCGCGCGTAACTCTAGTTCGGGGGGCGAGAACGGGTCATTGGTAATTCGGACATTCTGGGCTTGCCAACCTCTCGGGTTGAAGGCGATTTGCCCCGCCTCAAACCGCAGCCGCCGCACGGAGCCTCCCTGAACTAGAGTGGGTGCATCTTGACCCACACCCGTTCCTACATTGATCCCCCCAGCGTTGGAAATATTTTGAGTCGGCTGAGCTGCGGTAACGCGATCGCTCAACGGGCGGTCATAGGTGACGCCAGCACTCACATCAGTTGGCAATGTGGGGGTAAAATCGGTGCTTGCCGTGGGCAAGAAAATCTCACCCTTCGCACCTGCGATCGTGCCTGTGTTTTGCACAAAGTTGTACTCAAAGCGATCGCCGCGTAGAACTTGTTCGCCACGAGTGAGCGCTACGTTACCTTCAGCGACTGCCAGACGATTCGGAATATTGACTTGGAGGCGCTCGGTATCGAGTACGGCTCCTCGAAATCGCATCAAAACGTTGCCTTCAGCCGTGAAAACCCGCCGCTGTTCGTCATATTCCTGGCGATCGGCACTGAGTTCGATCACGCCACTGGTGGCAGGGTCAGCGCTGGGCTGCGTACCAGGGCTGGGGGGCGTGACCACAGGTGCCGATTGGGGTGACACGACTGGCGGTGTGGATTCTGGTATGACTAAGGTCGGCGTATCCGATGTCGGCGTATCCGATGGAGAAACAGTAGGCTGAGGGCGAGCAGGCGGAGTGGCTGGGGTGCTTGGAGCAGTCGCAGGAGTAACCTCAGGAGCCGTTTCTAGAGCTGGCTGAGAAGTAGGTCGCTCTCTGACAGGTTGAACGGGGGGCTGCTCAGCGGGGGTGACTGGAGGAGGTGTTGTTTTTGCCGGACTCAAGGAGGGCAGTTTGGGACCAGAACTCGGCTTGCTATTACTCGCAGGAGGCGTAGCCACAATCGACCAACCGGATGGCGCAGGCGGGGCGATCGCCACGGTAGAGGGTGCTGGGCTAGAAACTGGAGCGTTGAGCGGGCGAGTGGGTGCGATCGCCCCAGAGCCTGACCTAGCCGTAGAACGGGGACTAGATGAAGCCGTAGGGCTAGGGGTGAAGGTTGCGATCGCCGTAGGTTGCTTGGCTGCAACGCTGTTAGTGTAGCGAGGCGGCAGCGCTGGAGCTATAGCGTTGATGTGAACGTCAGAGTGGCGATGGTTAGCAGATTGGGCAGGCTCAGTGAATGAATCGGTCTCTGAAGCTACAACCGATGTATCTCCAATCTCAACAACTTGAGGCGAGCCTAAGGCCGCAGCCGACTCAGCATGACTTTTCGCAGCAGGCGGGAGAGCTTGAGGAGCTGCTATCTCAGGTTCGGCTGCTAATACCGCAGGCAAAGCAAGCTCATCGGAAGGCTCATCAGCGGCAGAATTTTCAGGAGCAAAAGTTTCTGGTGGGGTAGGGGCGCTTAAGGTCCCTACCACGACAGACTGAGCAGCTTCAGAAACATTTTCCGATGCATGGAATGCAGGCTCAAGTACCGTCGCTGCAACCGTCACTGAGGATTTGTGTTCCTCAGGCGGCAAGGAATTGATAATAGCGGGCGGCTCAGGGGGTAGGACCGGGTAGGGCATACTTTAGCAGAATGATTCCGACAAGACAGCCCGGACACGTTACCTCAACCGTCTCAGAGGCAATTCTATGGCCTGAGGAATGAATCAGTAGCTGCTTATTCCAAATCCCGCCGACCAGGGTTGCGAGTTGGATCGCTGGATAGAAATCCAAACACAAATAAGCAGATAAAGAGTGTAACGACGATATAGACCACAATCTTGAGGGTTGCCATACCAGGACCTTGAGAGACAAGTCTCTCTAATCATATCGGAATGCTGCCTCAATTTTGAGTCTACTCAGCCGTCTTAGTAATCCTCAGTCTGGCTCCAGGCTTCAGTCAGCTTTGACGCCATTCCTGACTAGACGTTCCCAGCGGTTGAGACTAACCGATTTACAACAGGGACTGCTTGGTTACATTAAGTCTTTTTGGGGCCTTCCTACAACTAGGTAAATGTAATTACTTTCATCAGAGCCAAGACTACTTGCGCCACAACTGTTGTAACCATTGCCCTACTAAGAGCATGACTTCTTCGAGCCAAAGCATGGTGCGATCGAGCCAGCCAAGAATCCGCTCTAGAGGATGCTTGACGTAACCAAGTGTAGTGGCTTCTGCCTCAATCCAGGTATTGCTGAGTTCGCCGTAGTCTTCAGAACGAGCCGCTAGCTCTGCACCGGACATGGTTAAGTTACTAGCGGTGAGCTGATCCCTGGTTGCAGTTGTGCCAGAGCCTACATGGGACAATCCCGCTGACGTAGGGGTGCTGTAAGTTGCCCTACCTCCACGGCTCTGCACCGGAGTCACAGAAGTTGTCTGAGCAAATTGAAGAGCTAAATCCTGGGATGAGCCGAGAGTTGTCACGATCGCGCCACCATCGGCTCGTGCATCACGATGCCAAAATCGGTTGATCAGCCTGGCCCATAAATTCTTGGCCGTCGTCATGGGCACTTGCAGTGCTGGCGACAGAGGAGCGGGGGAAGCGATCGCCTGTTCGGATAAAGCATTCGGGGCAGTCGGGAGGCGATCGCGGTTAGCACTTGGGATCTGACCGAAAACATCCTCATAGCTCAACCAAGGATCGGGGTGCCAGTCATAGTCGCCCGTCAACAAGCGATCGCGGGTGGCCTGATCCCCAGCCATTTGGGTTGGGTGAGATGGATTGCCTGTTCCTGATAAGCCTAGATGGCGATTGCCAAAGAAATAGTCAACTGCCGCCCGCAGTAAACTTTGTAGTGGCATGGGTGCCGCTGCAACTTGGGGAGCCATCTCAGGGTCCGCAGTAGAGCGGTTGAGGGTGGGGAGCGAGACTAGCTTGGCTCGTACCGTGCTGAGTAATCCTTGCCCTCGTTGCACCAACCCATCAGTCAGTGTCAGCACTGGCGGCAAGGAGTGAGCCTCTAGCTGAGCGATCGCTTGGTCGAGAGGAGCTAGCGCTTCGTAGGGAATGGGTGGAATAGGCAAGATTCCAGCCGTGAAAGTCGCAGAACTACTAAAGTATGGCTCCTCTAAGTGGATGGGCTGGGCTACCGCAGTCGATTCTTGAAACCAGTTGAGCGCGATCGCCACAGGCCCAGTTTGCACCCAAGCTATCATCTGCCGCACTAACCGCATTGGCGGTAAAACTTTGGAGTCGTCGCTGGGAAGCGGGAGCGGGGAGCGCGATCGCTGGCGAACCAATATCTGCAAGTAGCGTTGATAGTGGCTGACTTCCCAAACAATGCGTTGGTAGAGCTGTTGTTGTTGCTCCAGCGTCAAAATATTCAGAATCTGGTTTTGGCAGGTGACTAAAACCAAGGTTCGAGTTTCTAGAGCTGTAGCCACCCCTTGAATTGCGATCGCTGACTGCTGACCTAGTGCAACTGAAGTCTTGGTCGCACTGAGAGTTGCAGCAGCGGATGATTGGCTGGAGCGCACCACAGCCTGGCCCCGAGAGACCGCCAAACTGCCATTAGCTGCGATTGGAGGCACTACAACTTCTGGTAAGGCAAACGTTTCGACTACCTGTAAGACATTACAAACCACTTGGTTCGCTGAAGGTGGTTCTGAGCTTGCATCGCTTGCCACTGCCTGAGCTGCATCTAGAGAGGGTCGTTCAGTCTCAACCGAGGTTTGAATCTGCTTACCCACCAAGCGGGTGGCTTGAAACATAGCGTAGATCGGGTAGAGCAAAATTTGCGCTCCCCAAACCGTCGCGACTTTTGCATGTCGGAAGGCGCGATCGCACTGATCTACAAGCTCACGCGATTGCCGAGAGAAAAAATTGAACAACCGACTTTGATAGCGACCAGAAGAGGCGGAGGACATGGCAGTTGTCAGCGGGGCGGCTGCTGTAAAGTGAGGATGGTGTACAGGCTGCCACGGCGTAGCGACTTCAGCGTGAATCAGGCTGTACAGCTAGTGACCTGATTCTATCTAAAGATGGCTGACCCAGCGAAACTCCAAGCCCAAATCTCTGAGGCAATTACTCAACTTCGGCAACTCACGCAGCTTAACGTCCAGACAGGCTGGTATCTGTGCGAGGAGGATTTAGCGATCGCTGAGGCCAATCAACCGCAGCGCTGGCAGTCTTGGCCTTCGGTAACTCTCAATGCCAGAGAGCATGTTGCTTGGTCCCAGGGACGACAGGTCTTGTGGCTAGGTCAGAGCTTGCTGATTCCTGTTGACTTGCAAGGCTACCCGTTGGAGGGGCTAGTTTTGCGTTTGGCCCTGACTTGGTGGGCTGAATCTGCCCAGATTTTTGTCAATGGGCAGTTGGTGCAAGAAGGTGATTTGTTTGACTGCTCGGCCCGGATTTTGTTAAGTGCTGCGGCCCAACCTGGAGAGACCATCACCGTAGCTCTGCGCTTGGTTAGCCCAGGGCATGACGATGGAGCCTTGGTGCGATCGCTTTGCCTCTATGAAGTGGCATCTGGCTCAGCAACATCCAGTTCCGCAGCCTTGGGCGATCGCGTGGAACCAAGCTTCGTCGCTGATGAACTGGCGGTTCTCCAGCAGTATCTCACCGCTTTTGCGCCAGAGAAGTTGCCAGATTTGGCAGCGGCGATCGCAGAGCTGGATTGGGCCGCTCTGAGCCAGAGCGATCGCTCACCCAACCCATTTGACCAATCCTTGCAGCAACTCCGCCAAACCTTGCAGCCGTACAGTGATTGGATCAAGCAACGCCAAATTTGCTTGTTGGGTCATGCGCATTTAGATTTGGCTTGGTTATGGCCTGTGAGCGAAACCTGGGAAGCCGCTGAGCGCACATTCAAATCGGTGTTGCAACTCCAGCAAGACTTTCCAGAGCTGATTTTCTGTCATTCCACTCCGGCGCTCTATGACTGGATCGAAACCAACCGCCCTGCGTTGTTTGCTGCTATTCAAGCGCAAGTAGCAGCGGGACGATGGGAAACTTTGGGTGGCTTATGGGTGGAACCAGAACTTAATGTAGTCAGTGGGGAATCGATTGTGCGTCAAGTGCTGTACGGACAGCGCTACACCCAAGAAAAGTTCGGCCAAACTAGCCCAGTTGCTTGGCTACCCGATACCTTTGGCTTTTGCTGGCAGTTGCCTCAAATCCTGAAGCAAGGTGAAATTGAGTACTTCGTCACCCAAAAGCTGCGTTGGAACGACACCACCCAATTCCCCTACGAAGCCTTTTGGTGGCGATCGCCGGACGGCACCGAAATTTTCAGCTTGATGTCCGCTGCCATTGGCGAAAGCATAGACCCCATCAAAATGACCCAGCACGCCTCAATGTGGGAAGCCAAAACAGGCAATCTCGAAACGCTGTGGCTACCAGGAGTAGGAGATCATGGCGGTGGCCCGACGCGAGACATGCTAGAAATGGCCCGACGCTGGCAAACCTCACCCTTCTTGCCACAGTTGATATTTGCGACGGCAGAGGAGTATTTGGGGAAGGTGAGGAGTGAGGGGAGAGGGGAGAGGAGCCCCACCTGGAACGACGAACTTTACCTCGAATTCCACCGAGGCTGCTACACCACCCACGCAGAGCAGAAACGTTGGAATCGTCGCTGTGAACAGTTGCTTTACCAAGCAGAATTGTTTGCCTCATTGGCAACGCTGACGGCTGGCGTTGCGTACCCGAAAGCAGAGATAGAGGCAGCGTGGAAGAAAGTGTTATTTAATCAATTCCACGACATTCTGCCAGGGTCGTCGATTCCAGAAGTATTTGTCGATGCTAACCAGCTTTGGCAGGAAGCAGAGCAAACGGGACAGGAGGTACTACAGGCAAGCTTGCAGGCGATCGCCGCTTCCATTCAACTACCCGAACCGCCGCATCTTGATGCCCGACCAATTGTGGTGTTTAATTCCTTGAATTGGTCGCGATCGCAAGTGGTTTCGATTCCAATTCCATCGGGCACTGAATCAAGTTGGCAAGTACACAACTCAGCAGGTGAAGCGGTGCCTTGCCAGTTCACAACCTATAACGAGCAAGGCGAATCAACACCAACTCTACTGTTCTGGGCGGAAGAAGTGCCTAGCGTGGGCGATCGCGTCTTCTGGTTGAGTCCACAAACGGCGACTGAACTACCTGCCATTAACTTGCCCGCTGACGAATGGCTTTTAGAGAATGCAGCTCTGCGCGTAACCGTTGATCCAGAAACAGGCGATCTAAAGAGTGTTTGGGACAAAATTCGGCAGCGAGAAGTGTTGAATGGCGCAGGCAATCAACTCCAGGCTTTTCAGGACCAAGGGCAATACTGGGATGCTTGGAATATTGACCCCAACTATGCCCAACACCTATTACCACCCACCAAGCTGCAATCAATTCAGTGGCTCGATCGCGGCACATTGTTACAGCGAGTGCGAGTGATACGGCAACTGGGCCAGTCGAAATTTTGCCAAGATTATGTGTTGCCAGCTGACGCTTCGGTACTCAAGATTGCTACCCAGGTTGACTGGCAAGAACGGCATGTGATGGTGAAAGCCGCCTTTCCCTTGGCTGTGGAATCAGAGCAGGCCACTTACGAAATCCCTTATGGCGCGATCGCCCGTCCCACCAACCCCACAGAACCGAGAGATAAGGCCAAGTGGGAAGTACCCGCTCTCCACTGGGCTGATTTGAGTACTAATGACTATGGGGTGAGCCTGCTGAATGATTGCAAATACGGCTACGATGCCCAACCGAATCAACTCCGACTCACCTTGCTGCGGGGGGCAACTTGGCCCGATCCGGAAGCCGATCGCGGCCAGCATCAGTTTACCTATGCCCTTTACCCTCATGCGGGAACTTGGCAAACCGCCCAAACCGTTCGCCAGGGTTATGAGCTAAACATTCCTTTGCAAGCGATTTGGTTAGAAACTGAGCGATCGCTAAACTCTTCAGGAGCCACATTGCCCGCTGAAGGCCAGTTTTTAGATTTGCAATCTGAAAACCTGATTTTGAGCGCTTTCAAGCAATCCGAAGATCATCCACAACAGTGGATCTTGCGGTGCTACGAGTGCCACGGCCAACCCGCCGAGTTAAGGCTAAAAAGTGATTTAGGCTTAGCGATCGCTCATCCCGTCAATCTTTTGGAGCAAGCGATCGAACCGGAGAACTCATCAGGAACGCTGCAATCCACCCAGATTGCTCCCTGGAAAATTGCTACTTTCAAAGTCTCTACCTAACCTAGAATACCTGTGTGACTAGCTTGGCAAGGAGATTGGTGTGGTTGTTGCAAGAAAGCCAGTTGGGTTGAGTTTAGTTGCTGCTTTAGGAGTAGCAGTAAATGCGATCGCGCCATTTAGTGGCCTGTCTAGTGCGATCGCCCAAACAACTGGTTTTAGTGATGTACAGCCAAACAATTGGGCTGCTGCTTGCATTGGAGAATTGGCGAAACGGCAGATCATTAAGGGATATCCAGATGGTCGGTTTCGTCCGGCTGACCCGGTGACACGGGCCGAGTTTGCAGCGCTATTGCGGCAAGGTTTTCCGAATCAACCGCAAGTCAGAGAGGCCATCGGATTTGTAGATGTCCCAAGCAACTATTGGGCTGCTGCTGCCATTCAGGAAGCTTATCGCCGGGGTTTTCTTTCCGGATATCCCGATCGCAAGTTTATCCCGACTCAATCAATTCCCCGCGTCCAGGCTCTCGTAGCGCTAGCGAGTGGCCTAAAGTATGCGGCAACACAGCCAACGACAGTAGTTCTAAATGCAGCTTATGCGGATGCGGGAGCGGTTCCAGACTATGCACGCAATGCCGTAGCAGCCGCCACCGAGAAGAATTTGGTTGTTAATTATCCTAAAATTCAGCAGCTAGAGCCTACCCGCTTCGCTAGTCGGGCGGAGATCGCTACGTTCTTATGTCAAGCGATTCAGCCTGGATTGGTGCCAACGCAATATATTGCCAACACTCAGCAATTTTCGACGGAGACCAAGACCGCTGAGGAGGAAAATGTCCGGGTACAACTGACCTATCGACCCCGTGAGCCTTTAGCTGACAATTTTCGGATTCAAATTAGTCGCAGCGGCCAGACAGTTCTAGAAGCAGCAATGCCAGTGGACGAAGGATTACAGCGCTTTTCTAATCTGGAAGTGCAGGATCTGGATGGCGATCAGGAACCAGAAGTCGTGGTGGATTTATTCAGTGGTGGCGCTTACTGCTGCACGTCTTCTTATATTTATGGCTACAATGCCACCCAAAACGCCTATCGGAACGTCAAGCAATTTTGGGGCAGTCCTAGCTATCGGCTCGAAGATTTAGATCAAGATAATTTGCCTGAGTTTGTCAGTGGTGACCCTCGCTTCGATGCTCAATTTACCGCTCACGCGGCTTCTGGGCTGCCGATCCAGATTTGGCAATATCGGCGATCGCAGATGCAGAATGTAACGCGCAATTATCCTAAATTGATCTACGAAGATGCCGTGCAACATTGGCAAAACTACACCTTTAGTAAAGACCTTGGAGCCAGCGCCACTCGGGGGTTTTTAGCGGCTTATTTGGCCGATAAGCACTTGCTCGGTCAAGGACAAGAGGGGTGGCAGTTGGTGCAGCAGGCTTACCCATACGACGATCGCCGCCAATATTTCATTGACTTAAGAGATTTCCTGCAAAAGAACGGCTACATCACTACCACGTCTCAGTAAAGCGTGCCAAGACGAAGCATTCCAAGCCTCAAGAGCTGGCAAATCAACATTTTGTAAACCCGTACTTTCAGCTACAGTCTTACGCCTGGTCCTAGCCAAGAATAGGAACTCAGACAGCTCTGCCAAGCTCCGGGTTCGCTATGGAATCTCGCATTATTGTTTGTAGTCTGGGTCGAACTGGCTATCAAATTTTCTCTTTGTTGCGGCAACAGGGCATCCCAGTTATTGGGATTCATGATCAACCCCTGAGCTTCGCCGACCCAGATGTGATTGTCGGGGACCTAAAGGCCACTCCCACTCTGATGGCTGCGGGCATTGAACAGGCGCATACGCTAGTGATTGCCAGCTCGGATGATGCTTTGAATCTGGCCATTTTGATGCAGGCCAGAGTCTTGAATCCTCACATTCGCGTGATCAATCGCTTGTTCAACACTAGTTTGGGCGATCGCCTTGACCACACGCTCACGCATCATGTCAGCCTCAGCGTGGCAGCTTTAGCGGCTCCTGTGTTTGCCTTTGCCGCGTTGGGCAGCCGAGCCATCGGGCAGTTGCGATTGTTTAACCAGACTTGGCCGATTCACGAAGAATACATTGATGAATACCATCCTTGGCAAGGCCGCAAACTCAGCGAGCTGTGGGATGAGCGATCGCGCATGTTGATCTATTACCTGCCTGCCGACAAACGGATGGACTTAGTCTCTGCGGTCATTCGAGGCCAAGTTCTGCAAGTCGGCGATCGCTTAATTATTGGCAGTCAGCCGAATGCTAGCGTTCAAGCGGTGCGACGATCCTGGCGACAGCGTGGCACTAAGCTGGTGAATAACTTACGCCAATTTCAGCGCTACGGTCAGTCAATGGTTGTCGTCACCTTGGTTTTGCTAGTGACGATTTTGATTGCCACACTCACCTATGTTTGTTTCAATCGCCATACCTCCATCATTGATGCCCTCTACTTCTCCGTCGGCATGATTACAGGGGCAGGCGGTGAAGAGCAAGTTATAGAGCAGGCTCCTAACAGCATTAAAGTTTTTACCGCGTTAATGATGTTATTGGGAGCGGGAGTGATTGGGATTTGCTATGCCCTACTCAATGACTTTGTGTTGGGCACTCGCTTTCGCCAGTTTTGGGATACGGTGCAAGTTCCGGCTCATCATCACTACATTGTCTGTGGCTTAGGCGGGGTCGGAATTCAGATTGTGCAGCACTTGCGAAGTTGTGGCTATGACGTAGTGGCGATCGAGCAGGATGCCAACTGTCGGTTTTTAAGCATTGCTAGAGCCTTGAAGGTGCCAGTCATTTTAGGCGATGCCAGTTTACCGACTACGCTTAAGGCAGCTAACCTGGCTCATGCCTCTGCCTTACTAGCCGTAACTAGCAACGACACTGCCAACTTAGAAATTGCCCTCACTGCTAAGGGTCTAACTCCCAAAAGTACTGCGATCGTGCGTTACCAAGATCCCACGTTTGCCCGGATGGCCCATCAAGTATTTGGCTTTGAAGCCGTTCTCAGCCCCACAGAACTGGTAGCTCCCACCTTTGCCGCTGCGGCGCTGGGAGGCAGAATTTTAGGCAACGGCATGACAGGGCATAGTCTGTGGGTGGCGTTGTCAACCTTGATTACGGCTGGACATCCTTTTTGCCACCGAGTTGTTAAGGATGCCGCTATGGATGCGGATTTCGTCCCGTTGTATCTAGAAACCGGGCAACGCAGAGTGCATGGTTGGGACTTACTCAACACCTACCTTAAAGCAGGAGATGTTTTGTACTTAACGATGCCTGCCACTCATCTCGACCAGTTATGTTCTGTCCCAGCCCCAGAAATGTCAGAAATGATGGTGCATTAGACCGTAGCCATCCAAGCTAAACATTTTTGCATCTGCTGCTGCATGGTGGCGCGATCGCTGTGGTAGCGACGACCATGCCCAGGCAACACCCACTCAAAGTCATATTCAGCTAACTTATGCATCGATTTCACCAGTTCTGGCCAGGAGTACCAGCACACATCTCTAAAAGCCACTAACTGCTGCCGTGACTCAGACCAAGCTAGATGATCGCCTGTGAACAGGAACCTATGGTCATAGAGCAGAACGGTATGACCTTTCGTATGCCCTGGCACGGGAATAATCAGCAAATCAGGAGCTAGTTGCACAGGTTCCGCACCTTTGAGCTGGATTTCTACATCCTGCGTCCCATGATTAATTTCATCTTGGTGCAAAATGCGATCGCAGCCAAAGTGGTCATGGAACTTACGATGGTCAGCGACATCATCTCGGTGAGTTAAGTACAGATAGCGCACACCACCGAGTTCTTCCAGTCGCTTTACCAATGGCGGCGCAAATCGGGGAGAGTCTACCAACACGTTGCCTTCGGGTCGCTGAATTAAGTAACTAGCAGCCCCATAGGAGCTTTCTGCGTGGTAGCCACAGTGGTAGACATTGGCTTCTAACTGAATTGGGAAGCTGTGCTGAGCAGTTTTAATATCCGTCGGCTTTGCAACTGTGCCAATCGATGCGGTGGGGCAAGACAATAGGGCTTGCATGGCCCGCAGTCGCTCAGTTTCATCAACAGGCTGGTGATAGACTACTGACTGCTCATCTTCGCGATGAAACACTTCCGGGGTCATCCAACGGCAGGTATCGCAGTCAATACAAGTCGTATCAACATAAAAATCACCGTTGATATTTTGAGGGTGACGCTGCTGCAAATGAGCCATAATGGCACCTCACCGGGTCGGGTTATCTCTAGGCTAGATGGTGGGGTGAGGTTTGTGGGATGAAGGGTTGCTGACGAAGCAAGCGAGCTAAATCTTAGTGACACACTTGAGAACCAAGCCCTTGAGGGCACCTGCCCTCAAACTCCCGCTGAGGGACGGTTGCGTCCCCAGACCCCCTCCAACCGAATTTGACTGTGAGTGTTTCAATTCTTCTGTTCTTTTTCATCCTTCATCCCTTCTGTCTCGTCACCCTCTTAGAGCAAAAGAAAAATGAGAGACCTGTTTACAAATTCAATACAGGAACCTTAATTTCTCAGTTCTGTCTCTTGGATGGGAATAGGACTGATCTAGAGGAAGAGTCGAGGGCTATAGCTGCTACAGTACATTGCAGTTCAAGCAAATAGCGGAGCTGAAGTACGGAGATCCCCTCTACCTTAGTGCTCCTGAAAAGCAGCTGTTTCTTGTATAATTCAGCCATCAATTCTGAAAAATACTTTTCAATACTTAATATTTTTCTTCACATCCTTTAACAAAAATTCGTAAAAACCGTTATGGAAACTAGAAGATTGGCCCGATTGATTAAATTTTTGCGAGAGGAGTTGGCAGTGCCTGCCGCCGCGATCGCTATTGGGTTACGCCATCGGGAGCAAGATATGAGCCAGCTACCGATGATTCTTTGGCAGTATGGGTTGATCACCCTTGACCAGCTCAATCGCGTATTCGACTGGATGGAAACGGTATAGCGGATAACCACCCCTTCAGCAGGTTTACCCGAACGCTCTTTGACTTCTAGAATTCAAGCAATTGCTTTAAGAGAATTCAAGAGCTTTCAGAAATGCCAATTAAAAAAGATCAGCCTCAAGCTCCCCGTTCTCGCCAAATTGGCAATATCTTGCTATTGCTATCAGGCTTATTTTTGTTGGTAAATCTATTTTTCCCGACTTTATTTGCCTCCCAAGTACCCCGAGTTCCATACAGCTTGTTCATTCACCAAGTTGATGAACAAGAAGTCGCTAGAGCTTCTGTAGGCCAAAACGAAATTCGCTATCAGTTGAAAGGAGAAGGTGACCAACAGGGTCAAGTTCTCAGCACTACGCCCATCTTTGACCTCAACTTACCTAAGCTTTTAGAAGAAAAAGGAGTTGAGTTTGGTGCGACTCCACCACCTAAGAATGGCTGGATCGGCACCCTCGTCAGTTGGGTGATTCCCCCGCTAATCTTCATCGGCATCTGGCAGTTCTTTATTGCTCGGAGTGGTGGTGGCTCTCAAGGCGGCGTGCTGTCCATTGGCAAGAGCAAGGCCAAAGTTTATGTGGAAGGTGAGTCTGCCAAAATCACATTTGCGGATGTGGCAGGCGTAGAAGAAGCCAAAACTGAACTGGTTGAGATTGTGGACTTCCTCAAGACTCCCGATCGCTTCCTGCAAATTGGTGCTCGCATTCCCAAAGGTGTGTTGCTCGTCGGCCCTCCAGGTACGGGTAAAACTCTGCTAGCTAAAGCAGTTGCAGGTGAAGCTGGAGTGCCTTTCTTCAGCATCTCTGGCTCTGAGTTTGTCGAAATGTTTGTGGGTGTCGGTTCTTCCCGTGTCCGTGACTTGTTTGAGCAAGCGAAGAAACAAGCGCCTTGCATCATCTTTATTGATGAATTAGACGCGATCGGTAAGTCCCGTGCCTCCGGTGGTTTCTACGGTGGCAACGACGAGCGCGAACAGACCCTCAACCAGTTGCTCACTGAGATGGA
The DNA here is from genome assembly GCF_014695385.1 of Trichocoleus sp. FACHB-46. Classification (NCBI taxonomy): domain Bacteria; kingdom Bacillati; phylum Cyanobacteriota; class Cyanophyceae; order Leptolyngbyales; family Trichocoleusaceae; genus Trichocoleus; species Trichocoleus sp. FACHB-46. The sequence continues at coordinate 370,628 of NZ_JACJOD010000013.1, forward strand.
TGGCTTTGCGGCGGGTGGCGCGACTGTGATTGTGTTAGCTGCTACTAACCGTCCTGAGAGTCTAGATCCCGCGTTGCTACGCCCAGGCCGTTTTGACCGCCAAGTGTTGGTCGATCGCCCAGACTTATCGGGTCGTGAAGAAATCCTCAGTATTCACGCCAAGAAAGTGAAGCTAGGTCCAGATGTGAATTTGCGAGCGATCGCAACTCGGACCCCTGGCTTTGCAGGTGCGGACTTAGCTAACTTGGTCAACGAAGCTGCTCTCCTAGCCGCTCGTCAAAATCGTCAAGCTGTAGCGCAAGAAGATTTTGCAGAAGCGATCGAGCGGGTGGTAGCAGGCTTGGAGAAGAAGAGCCGCGTCCTCAACGAAAAAGAGAAAAAGATTGTGGCCTACCACGAAGTCGGTCACGCTTTAGTTGGTGCTCTTATTCCTGGCAGTGGTCGCGTGGAAAAAATCTCGATTATTCCACGCGGTATGGCAGCGCTGGGTTACACCTTGCAGCTTCCTACTGAAGATCGGTTCTTGATGGATGAAGGAGAACTGCGCGGTCAAATTGCCACGTTGTTGGGAGGTCGCTCTGCTGAAGAGATTATCTTTGGCAGCATTACCACAGGCGCGTCCAATGACCTCCAACGAGCTACCGATTTGGCAGAGCGCATGGTCACAACATACGGTATGAGCAAAGTTCTCGGGCCGCTCGCCTATGACAAAGGTCAACAGGGCATGTTCCTAGGGGGCGAAGGTATGAATCCTCGCCGCATGGTGAGCGAAAAAGTGGCCGAAGAGATCGATCGCGAAGTTAAGGACATTGTTGAAACGGCTCATCAACATGCCCTCGACATCTTGAACCAAAACCGAGACTTATTGGAGGCGATCGCCGCTCAACTCCTCGAAACAGAAGTGATTGAAGGCGAAACGCTGCACAAGCTCTTAAGTCAAGTCAAGTCAGCCGACAGAATCCCTGCTGGCGTTGCTTAAGGCTTTTCTAGTTAGCTAAACCCAATAACTGATCAGAGGCTGAATTACCTAATTCTTGGTAGTTCAGCCTTTTTCCGTAGCTACCAGTTCTAGCTGGAATAGTTGAACAGTTCTAAGATCTCGCGGCAAAATCCTTTTAGTTCTTGAGCAATTTCGGGCACAGGCTGAGTCGTTCCTTCAAACGCCCAGTTTTCTATCGTCGAAAGCCGCCACTGTTTACCTTTATGGTCGAACCCGACTGCTTCCACCCCGATCGCTCGCCGAATTTTCGTCAGCGGGTCTTGATACAACCGGATTTGCACCAAAATACTGCGACTTTGAAACAAGCGACTGCGCCCCGGAAAGTGAAACCCAATGTCAATTGAGTCCGGGTCTACTAAGTCCCTGGTATCGGAATCATTCGCCCAAGGCTTGAGATCAGCTCTGGCATCAGGAAACTTTAGCTTAAATAAATTAACCACCGTTGCGATTTTGCTGGCGGTTTCAAGGTCGAGGGCCTGTTCGGCTGCGTTCACCTGAACCACTCCTTCCGACATACCAAAGGGACGAGAAACAATAGGAACTTGATAAGTAATGGTGCCAATTGTTCATCAATGGGCAGACTGAACTTGGCGAAACTGCGATGCTAGGTTCATTTGCAGCTCTGTATATAAGCAGTTCAACGCCGAACTATCAGGAGTTCAACCACATGGCTACACCCTGTCACATCATCGTAGAAGGTAATCCAGCAATCATCTACGCCAGTAGAGAAGGAACTCCCACGAAAATCTTGCCTCGGCTTCAGCCTTTCTTAGCAAAATTTTGGCAGGAAAGAGACAGCTCTGGAGAATACTGTGATACGCCAGAGTGTTTAGTAGCTCAGTTGGTCGTGAGATTTGGGTATGAAATGTGTGAGGATGACTTCTCCCATCTACGGGTAGGACTCACTTATCGCCCAGAAGTTGATTACCTTTACTACATTGCTACCAACCGCACTGTACGTATCTGGGTTCCTAGTGCAGCTTATCGCAGCACTCCCAGCTTAGGGCTCCAAGGCTGCGAGCTGCTAGTCAATGAATTTTGTTAACTACTAAAAAATAATTCTGTCAGCATAGCCTTCTGAGTGCTCTTTATGACCAAAGGGACAGGGCTCTAAACCAGTGGCAAGTTTACATTTAAAAATAAAACTTACTTGCTATGTTTTCTGAGTCCCCTTCAGTCAAAAAACTCTACGAGCGTCTTTCCCACAAAATCAAAGTTGTTTCTCAAAATATTGACGACAAAGTTCAGAGCGCCATTGCAGATCGGGTTAGCGCTCCCTCTGACAACCTAAATGCACCCACTTACTTGGATGAAATGCTCATCCTACAAACCCTCAAGACCATTGAGAGTAAAGCCAAGGACCAGATAGAGCAGTCTGACAACTCTTGGTCGTAGTATCGCGATCGCCCACAACCCAACAGCCATACCTAGGTTTGGCGCAAAGGAATTTCAATCAAGAACTCGGTGCCTTTTCCTGGGGCAGAGTTACAGTGCAGTACTCCCCCATGTTTATCAGTCACAATCTGGTAACTAATTGACAACCCCAATCCTGTTCCTTTGCCGATAGGTTTGGTCGTAAAGAAGGGGTCAAATAATCGCCGTTGATCAGCTTTAGCAATGCCAGGACCATTGTCAGCAATCCGAATTTCAACGGATTGGGAGCCTAGCTGGCGGGTGTGAATTGCAATCGTTGGGGTTTGCGGAGGTTCAGAAGCTGGAGTTTGGCCATCCTCTAAAGCATCGATCGCATTAGTGAGCAAGTTCATAAAAACTTGGTTGAGTTGCCCTGCATAACACTCGACGAGCGGCAGATTCCCGCAGTCTTTGACCACCGCAATCTCAGGGCGATCGCTCTTGGCTTTGAGCCGATTCTGCAAAATCATTAAGGTGCTATCAATCCCTTCGTGGATGTCAACCGCTTTCATCTCGGCTTCGTCCATGCGGGAGAAGTTCCGCAGAGACAAGACAATCTTCTGAATCCGGTCTGCGCCTACTTTCATGGAAGCGAGAAGTTTGGGCAGGTCTGCTAGCAAGAAATCAAGGTCAATTGCTTCTATTTCCTCAGCAATTTCAGGGGTAGGATGCGGGAACTGTCGCTGATAAAGCTTCAATACCCCAGTTAGGTCTTGAATGTACTCTCCGGCGTAGTTGAGGTTGCCGTAGATGAAATTCACGGGGTTGTTAATTTCATGAGCTATGCCTGCCACAAGCTGGCCTAGGCTGGACATTTTCTCGCTTTGTACCACTTGGGCTTGGGTTTGTTGCAGTTCACGCAGCGTCTGTTCTAGCTCTTGCGCCTTCTCTTGCAGTTCGGCGCTAGTCTTTTGCACTTCCGCAAATAAACGTGCATTATCCAGCGCTGTAGCAATTTGCCCCGCCAAGGTATTGAAGGTTTCTAAATCCATTGGGCTGAAGCGATCGCTCTGTTTATCCTCAATGTTGAGCACGCCTAGCAAAGAACCACGAGTCACCAAAGGCACTACCACTTCAGAGCCTAAAGTTGCTGAGTAGACACCTTTTACCTCAGGGTTAGAGTGCGCCTGATCCACACAAATAATCTCTTGGGTGCGAGCGGCAGTGGCAATCAAGCTTTCATCATCATCTAAAGCAATTCGAGTCGGTTGCCCCAGTCTCGTAATATCTTCCTGGCTAGACTCAACTTCTTTGTACAAGATTTGTTGCTCAGGATTGAGCAAGTAGATTTGAATATAGTGCAGGTGGAAACGACTTTGCATCAAAGCGATCGCTTCTCGTAACAAGCGTTTAGGGTCTAAGACGACCCGCGACAGCTCGGTGACAGCCCCCGTCACTTGTTGGCTCACTTCTAGCTCTTGCGTTCGTTCCTCCAAATTTTGCAGCAGCTTACCCACCTGCTCAGCCATTTGGTTGAAGCTACCTGCTAGCACCCCAATTTCGTCTTCAGTCTGGATGGTACTACGAGCTTTCAGGTCACCCGCTGTAAAGCTGGTAACGATGCTAGTCAGCCCAATTAGGGGTTTTGTGAGCAATTCGCTGAGGGTAATGGCAGCGGCTGCGACTAGAACGGCGATCGCGATCGCCAACAACAGGGTTGCCCGGATTTGAGCTTGGATAGGCCCTAGAAACAAACTCTGTGACTCAACAAAAACGACCGACCAAGGCTGAGTTTTTAACTTCGTCACCGCCGCTGAATTTAACTCATCACTATTAACGGCTAAAGGAGTTGTAAAAAAAGCAGATTGATTAGTATTCTTAAGTCCCTGCTCAAACGCTGGCAAATTAGTCGCTAGCTCTGCTGGAGTTCCCTGGGGTAATCGTCCTGCTGCTTGTAGCGCTTTGACTTTTGCAGCAGGCAGCGGCGTAACCGACTTAAAAACCAACTCCGGAGCATACCCTTGCGCTAAACGAATCTGGTTCTCGTCTAATAAAATTGCAAACGAGCCTTTGCCACCCGCCACTAGAGCACTGTTTTGCGCGACTAATCTTTGAATGGCATTGGCGTTGTAACGCACTCGTAAAATGCCGATCGTCTTGCCCAATGCATCACGGATGGGACTCGTGAAATATAAGCTGGCTACTCTGTCACCGGCTGAATATTGTATGGGCGAAACGTAAGGCAAACCAGTTTTGAATGGTTGCTGGAAGTAGGGACGGTCCGTTTCGCTAGTTCCTATATTGACTGTGTAAGTATCAATTACATTTTGCCCTTGTGCGTCAAGTAAGGCATAGGACAGGATGTTGAGCGTATCTTTACGACCTAAAGCTAGCAAGGTAGTTTCCACCTCAGTTCGCATGGCCGTTCTTTGTACAGCAGGCAGACTCAGGTACTTGGCTAGAATAGGGAGCTGGGCTTCAACTCGGACTGCATCAAGATTGGTTTTGATGAACGAATCTAGGCTCAGGGCCGTTTGGGAAGCAGCGCCCAAGAGAGCCAAGTTAGCATTATTAGTTAGAGCTTTTTGGGTCGATCGCTGGTTCAGCAGGGCCAAGATTAAGATCGGCAATAGTGCGACACCCAAAAGCGAAAAAATGAGTTTGCTACGCAGTGTGGAGAATTTGAGGAAGTTCATTATGGCTGTTCCTGACTGAGCGCCTGCACAAATGAGGGAACAATTAACTTCTCAACTTCGGGGGCAGTACTCAATCCACCAGTACGAATAAAGAAGTCAGCATACAACTGAGCTGTGTAGTAAAGAGACTCGGTGGTGGTACCGGGGGTCAGTGCTTTGAGATTTTTGGGTAGCGTCATCAACTGCACCCCTGCGGTGGAGACATCTGCTGTCTTGAGTTTGAGCGCTTGGGCAATTAAGGCCGCTCCTTCTTGAGGATGCGTTAGCCAGTAGTCCTGAGCCTGAAACCAAGCCTTCATAAAGGCTTTTAGCTCTTGGGGGCGATCGCGAATCACTGAGCTGTGAAACACAATGCCACTGGGAATCAAGCCTGGTGTTTCCTTGCTAGTAAACAGAGTATGAGCACCCGTTCGGACGGCTTGGGTGGCATAAGGGTCCCAGGTGTGTCCTGCTTGAATATCGCCGCTTTGCAGTCGAGCTGGTACTGACTCCCCTTCCATATTCACCAGAGTAAAATCATCGGATGTCAGGTTGTGAGCTTCCATTAACTGCCTGACAAACAACTCGCCAAAATCCCCCAACTTGGCTCCAATTCGCTTGCCCTTCAGGTCTTTTGCACCAGTAATTTCAGGCTGAACCACTAAAGCATCAGAACCCGCAGACTGATCGGTGAGCATGACCATTTGAATATCTGGGTTCTGCCCAATGATGCCCATTAAGCTACCCATTGCCAGTGTCACCCCATCGGTTTGGCCTGCACTGAAGTTAGAGATCGGCTCTAAATAGTTTTCAGAATAAACAGGTTCAACTTTCACGCCTTGCTCAGCAAAAAACCCTTTCTCTTGAGCAATTACCATCGGGAAATACCCAGGCCACAGACTATAACCCACTTTTAGAGGTGTTTGATTCGACTGTGGTGTGACTGAAGTAGAGCTGTGGCAAGCAACGCACAGCAGCATACTCAATAGAAATAAACTTAGAAGCTTGAGAAAGTGGGCTTGAACTTGACGCAAGGAGATCACCTGAATAAACCGTAGGGCCACCAAGCTGCTCATGCTCGGTTAGAGCATCACTGGCGATCGCTGAGTTCTCCCGTAAACCCACCAGCTTTTTAGTGACCTAATACCTAGTTTTTCCCATTTAATTCAGGGCTATAAGCCCGGAGTCAAGGATATTTATCAGCCATGTTGCTGATCCTGCCAAATTAAGCCCGCGATCGCGGCTGTAGAGCCCCGCATGCAAAGATGAAAATTGCCGGTCTAAAGCATGGCAATAGTATTTCCGACGAATTCTCCACCCGACCTGGAGCGAAAACGATTAATCTGGATAAGTGGGAAAGCAACAGTTTGCTTCTAAACGCACCTCTGGATTGAAGACTCATTATCTGACAGTCATTAAGTTATGTTTGACGCGCTCGCTGAACGCTTAGAATCTGCCTGGAAAACCCTGCGGGGTCAAGACAAAATTTCTGAATCGAACGTTCAGGAAGCCCTGCGGGAAGTTCGTCGCGCTCTCTTGGAGGCGGATGTCAACCTCCAAGTGGTGAAAGATTTTGTTGCAGAGGTGCAGACCAAAGCCCTAGGCGAAGAGGTAGTCGCTGGCGTTCGGCCTGACCAACAGTTCATCAAACTGGTTTACGACGAGTTGGTATCCGTGATGGGGGAAACCAATATTCCCCTGGCAGAAGCTAGCCCAGCGCCCACCGTGATTTTGATGGCAGGTCTGCAAGGAACGGGTAAAACCACTGCGACCGCTAAACTGGCTTTGCATCTGCGTAAAGAGAATCGCAGCACTCTCTTGGTCGCTACCGACGTTTACCGTCCTGCCGCGATCGACCAGCTCGTCACCTTGGGTAAACAGATCGAAGTGCCCGTATTTGAACTGGGCAAAGATGCTGACCCCGTTGAAATTGCTCGCCAAGGAGTAGAACGAGCCAGGGCAGAAGGAATTAATACTGTCATTATCGACACTGCGGGCCGTCTGCAAATCGACCAAAACATGATGTCGGAGTTGGCGCGCATCAAAGAAACCATTCAGCCTCATGAGACGCTGCTGGTCGTAGATGCCATGACAGGGCAAGAAGCTGCCAGCTTGACTCGCACCTTCCACGACCAAATTGGCATTACTGGGGCAATTCTCACCAAAATGGATGGCGACACCCGAGGTGGTGCTGCCCTTTCAGTTCGCCGCATCTCTGGCCAACCCATCAAGTTTATTGGGGTGGGCGAAAAAGTTGATGCGTTGCAACCCTTCTATCCAGACCGGATGGCTTCCCGAATTCTGGGTATGGGAGACGTACTCACCCTGGTAGAGAAAGCCCAGGAAGCCGTGGATCTGGCCGATGCCGAGAAAATGCAGGAGAAAATCCTCTCGGCCAAATTCGACTTCACTGACTTCCTCAAGCAAACCCGCTTGTTGAAAAACATGGGTTCCTTGGGTGGCATCATGAAGCTGATCCCAGGCATGAACAAGCTGAGCAACGAGCAACTCCAGCAAGGAGAGACTCAACTGAAGCGGGCTGAGTCGATGATCAACTCCATGACGCCTGAGGAGCGAAAAGACCCTGATTTGTTAGCGGGTTCTCCTGGCCGCCGTCGTCGTATTGCCCGTGGTGCAGGTTATGCCGAATCGGATGTAGCCAAGTTAGTAGCCGATTTCCAGAAGATGCGATCGCTGATGCAACAGTTGGGACAGGGCCAACTTCCCATGCCTGGGATGTTTGGTGGGGGACCGTTCGGTGGCGGGCCTGGCTATGGTGGCAACCAACCCCCGCAACCCGGTTGGCGTGGCTATCCTGGGGGAGCTCCTACCAAGAAAAAGAAGGAGAAAAAGAAAAAAGGCTTTGGCAATCTGTAGCAATTAGCATTGGGCAACTAACTATGAGCGATGAGCCTTTCGCGCGTTAGCACTTAAGTCACCCAGCCATCCTTAACAGTCTCAAATAATTTGAGCGGAGTAGCGGGTGAGTCCAGGCAAATGGTATGATGATCAATTCAGTAGTGCTTATTGGGTAAAGCCTGATAGGCGATCGCTAAAAGCCCATAGCTATTAGCTTTAAAACTTGTAATTCCCTAGGAGCAAACCCTTCAAGCATGATCAAACTGCGGTTGAAGCGATACGGCAAAAAGCGTGAAGTCAGTTACCGGATTGTGGCAATGCATAGCACCACTCGCCGGGATGGTCGTCCCCTGGAAGAGTTGGGCTTTTATAATCCCAGAACGGATGAAGTGCGTCTAAAAGTTGACGCGATCGTCAAGCGGCTCCAAGAAGGAGCTCAGCCTACCGAAACGGTACGCAGCATTCTTAGAAAGGCCAATGTCTTCGAACAGGTCAATGCCTGAGTCATCCAGTCGAGAGGGGTTGGGTCACTCAACTCCGCCTCGCTCTGCTATCCCCAACTATGTTGAATTGGTGCGGTTCCTAATTCAACCTTTTCTGGAGTCGCCGGAGTCCTTAAAAGTAGACTGTGAGCTATCTGCTAGCCGACCCAAAATTTGGATTCGGTTAGCTTTTGATAGCTTGGATAAAGGGCGTGTATTTGGTCGCGGTGGACGTAACATCCAGGCTATTCGGACTGTCTTAGAAGCTGCGGCTCAATCTTCGGGCCAAGCCATCTACTTAGATGTTTTTGGCGGTGACCCAGTAGGTAACCGAGACGAAGCAGCGGAGCCGGAGTCTAGCTCAAAGTCTCAGCCTCCTCGCTCTGCACCCCCCAAATCTGCTCCTAAACTACGGACTCAATAAGGTATAAATTAGGAACGTGAGCAGGGCTTCCGCCTGCTTAAAGTGTGGTTGCGCTTAAAACACAGCCCTATCCTACAAATCCAAAGCAAGGAGGTGAGCACAGCGAGTGGCAGAAGTGCGTCTAGGTGAAAATGAGTCTATTGAATCAGCGTTAAGACGCTTCAAGAAGAAGATTCAGAAAGCAGGAATTTTATCTGAAGTTAAACGTCGCGAACGTTACGAGAAGCCTAGTCTTCGTCGTAAGCACAAGTCCGAAGCTTCCCGCAAGCGTCGCCCTTAAGTGCATGAGATGTAAATTAAACCCCGATGTAGATAGCAAATATACGCTTTTACAGTGGTTTCCAGGGGTAGCAAAATATTAAAGTGAGTAGACGCCTGCCAACCAAGATTGCATTCGGTTCAGGCGTCTTTTTGTGATTCAAAAACGATTTTTTATAACACTTTGGTTCACGATTAAGCAAGCTGGCGCAAAAACCTTTTTAGGAGCACCGATATTCGCATGGTAGAGGCTGCATCCATTCAGTTACCCACGGCTGAGAGTGCGATCGCCCTGGCTGGTTTACAAGAAGAAAATCTCAAAACTCTTGCTCGCCAAACTGGAGCCACGATTGTTCTCCGGGGACAGGAACTGTTGATCTCTGGAACTGCAACTCAAGTTGATTTGAGTTGTAAAGTGGTGCGATCGCTCGAAGACCTTTGGAGCAAAGGTAAAAGTATTTCTAGAGCCGACATTCTCACCGCTCGTCAAGCCTTGGACACCCATCGCCAAGATGAGTTCAACGAGATGCAGCATGACGTTTTAGCGCGGACTCGTCGAGGGGAAGATATTCGAGCTAAAACGTTTCGGCAACGGCAATACATTCAGGCAGTCCGCACCCATGATCTGACATTTTGCATTGGCCCAGCGGGAACGGGTAAAACCTTTTTAGCGGCGGTGTTAGCGGTACAAGCGTTGCTGTCTAATCAGTGCGAACGCTTGATTTTGACTCGTCCGGCGGTGGAGGCGGGTGAAAAATTGGGGTTTTTGCCAGGAGACTTGCAGCAGAAGGTTAACCCCTATTTACGCCCGCTTTACGATGCTTTGTATGAGTTCATTGACCCGGAGAAGATTCCGAATTTAATGGAGCGGGGGGTGATTGAAGTCGCTCCGATCGCCTATATGCGAGGCCGCACTCTCAGCAACGCTTTTGTGATTTTGGATGAAGCGCAGAACACAACTCCGGCTCAAATGAAAATGATTTTGACTCGTCTGGGGTTCAAATCGCGCATGGTAGTCACGGGCGATCTGACTCAGACGGACTTGCCGACTCAACAAACCTCTGGTTTGGCGGTGGCTCAGAAAATTCTGCAACATGTCGAAGGCATTGCTTTCTGCCACTTCTCTCAAGCCGATGTGGTGCGCCATCCTTTAGTCCAGCGAATTGTTGCTGCTTACGAACAGTACGAACAATAATTGATTGGTTCAACTTAGCCATTAGCGTAGGGAAGTTTAGGAGCCGATCGCAGTTGAAGCAATGGAGTTTTGATTGGCGCAATCTGCTTTGGTGTTGTCTCAGCATCTTGATCATGCTGTGGCAACCGATCGCGCAAGCAGGGCCTTTAGGCGATCGCATCGCAGCTTTTCCACAGTGGCAGGAACAACCTCCCGTTCAAGCGGCTGAGGGAGATCTGGTTTACCCGGAATGGTTTGCGGGCAACTGGGATCTGACTAGCACACTGGTAGATTTAGTGGCACCTTTAGCTCCAGAGGTGATCAGCCCAGGTTTTGAGAGCAATCGTCAGTATTTGCAACAACCCGTGCAATTTCGGGTGCGATTTGCGCCACCAGCAACATCCAATAAACCTAAGTCTTTGCTCCTGCCTACGACCAGACCTAAAAATGGAGTTGGAGTGGTGGCCGATCGCGCCTTTAATGGCTTGAATATTGCTAAAGCTTATTTGGGCGATCGCGCTGTTCTAGCAGTCAAAGCAGACTCCAGTTCTCCTAATCGTCAAATCACGTTGTTACGCGGCGATCGCCAATTGGTTTCGATTGTGACTGGACGAGCGACTGAAACTCCCCAGGCTGATCAATTTATTACGACTGAGGTGTTTCAACAGCAATTTCGCGGGGCACCGCAGCTTTACTTCAATCAAGTCGAGACAACTACCTCTTATCAAAAATCTGCTCAAAAATCTGCTCAAAAATCTGCCGATGCTGAAGCCCCAGCGATCGTAGCTGACCAGATCACCGCTGTTTATCTTTCTCCCCAAGACCCTGATTATTTCAAGGCTGGAGGATTAAGCAATCGTCGTCCCGTTGCGTTATATCGTTATCGATTAGACTTCTTTCCGGCTAGCTCAGCCGCGAGTGTCATAGGCACTTCAACGGTAAAGACGGTGCGGTGATTAGCGCTCTCTACATAGACCTGACCTTGCAGATGCCTAGTTAGTTTTTGCACCAAAGCTAAGCCTAAGCCAGTGCCACCTTGCTTCCAGGGGTCCGCACTAGGAACCCGATAAAACTTGTCGAAAATTCGTGACAGTTCATGAGCAGGAATTTCTGCTCCCAGATTAATTACCTGAAATCGTATCCGCTCGGCTTGGGCTTGCACCTTCACGCAAATGCGATCGCCCGGTGGTGTGTACTTACAAGCGTTATTTAGTAGCTCGCCAAGAATGCGCTCCAACCCTAACAAGTCAGAAACCAAAGGAGGCAGCTCAGGCGCGATCTCTACTTGTAAAGTTTGCTGTCTAGCTCGCATCCGGTCTTCAAAAGGTTTTACCAACTGCTCGACCCAGGTATATAAATCAATCGTGGTCAAAGTGAGCGGTTGAACTCCTACTTCTAAGCGCTGCAAGTCGAGCAAGTCATTGATTAAGCTGATTTCCCGTTCACACTCATCCTGCAAAATCCGCAGATAGCGCTCAGACTTTTGGGGCTGGTTGCTGGTGGGGACTTCTTGCTTCAGCGCCAACTCCAACATCCGAATTGACATTTTCATATTGGCGACTGGAGTCCGCAACTCGTGAGAGACCGTGCTGAGAAAGTCATCTTTGAGTTGGTTCAGTCTTTCTAGGGCTTCGACTTGCGCTTGAGCGGCTTGATACAGTCGAGCTTGGCGAAGCGCGATCGCCCCCTGATTGGCAATCTGCTGCACTAGGCGAATCTCTTGCTCCGTAAAGATGTACTCTGGCCGATGCCGCAACCATAAATCACCCAACACCCCTTGGTCATCTAGGACCGGACAAGCCAGCAGGGCCGCTTGGTCTTGGCGAGAGGAGGACATAATGGAGCAAAATTGCACACACTGACCTTGCAACAAAGGCTGATAAATTTCTGGAAAGGATTCTAGGTGCAGACGTCGGCCTTGGAAAGCAAAGGTTGAGGTGGTGTACTCATAACAAACGTCTGCCGTCCCTTGCTCCAGGTCATAAAGCGCCGCGTTACAACTATCTGCCTGTAGCACAAGTGCCAGTTCTCGGACGGCAGTTTGCAGGATGTGGCCCTCATCTAAGCTATCCCGCACCTTATCAGTGATCCGTTTTAGTACTGCCTCAAAGTTGAGCGCTTGCTGCAACTGTTGCATCCGTTCTTGGACTTGGTGTTCCAAGTTGGAGTTGAGTTGCTGAACCTGTTGGTAAAGCTGGGATTGTTGGATGGCGATCGCTAACTGAGCCGCTAGCTGTTTTAGCAGATCAATTTCTAAAGCTTGCCATTCATGCGCTGAAGCACAATGGTGTACTACCAATAAGCCCCACAGTTCCTCGCCTTGCAAAATTGGGATGACCAAGTCTGCTCGGATTTGGAACTGCGTTAACAAGTTCAGGCAATCTGGTTCTAGGGGAGTTGCATAAATATCTGACAGTGAGGATACTTGGCCTGCTCGGTATAGCTGCAGCAAGGGTTCCTCCAAGGGGGGAACCACCGTGCCTTGAAGGGAAGTCCACTCTGGAGCGATCGACTCTACAACAACAACTCCACTCTGATCAGCCTGAAACTCATAGATGATCACTCGATCGGTTTGTAGGAACTGTCGCACCTCAGCAACTGCTGTGTTGAGGATCTCTTCTAGATTAAGAGACTGTCTTAATCGCTGAGCGATCGCCCCAATCAAGCGTTCCCGTTCGGTTTGCTGCTGCAAGGCCAGTTCTGTCTGCTTCCGCTCAGTCACATCCATGTTAGTGCCTAGCATCCGCACAACTTCGCCTTGATCATTCAAGAGCAGCTTGCCTGCTCCTGCAATCCAGTGAATAGAACCATCGGGCCAGGTGACCCGGAACTCCTGAGCGTAATCTTTTTTGGTCTCCAGTGCCTTAGCTACCGCTTGGACAACTTGGTCGCGATCGCCAGGATGAACAGCTTCTAGAAAAGTTTCGTAAGTTTTGCTAAAAGTGCCTGGAATCAAACCTAATAATTGTTCGGTTTTACTGGACCAACTTACAGTTCCGGTGGGCAAATTCCAATCCCAAATTCCTGCTTGAGAAGCATCCAGTGCCAAGCGTAATTGCTCCTCACTTCGCTGTAGAGCAGCTTCTGACTGCTGACGTTCAGCTTCGGCACGCTGGCGATCGCTGATGTCGCGTACAAGTTTCGAGAAGCCACGCAGTTCTCCTGCTTCATCCCATAAAGCAGTCATTAGGAGATGAGACCAAAATCGAGAACCATCTTTGCGGACCCGCCACCCCTCTTCCTCAAAGCGCTCTTGGGCGATCGCCGCCGCTATGACTCGTTCTGGCTTCCCTTGGGCCACATCTTCTGGAGGGCAAAAACGGGAGAAGTGTTGGCCGATGATCTCTTCGGCCCGATACCCTTCGATCCGCTCAGCTCCCGCATTCCAACTCATCACATAGCCTTGAGCGTCCAGCAGATAAATGGCGCAGTCTTTAACCCCATCGACCAAAAGCCGATACTGCTCTTCGCTAGAGCGCAAAGCCTTTAGAGTGGCTTCACTGCCTCTGCGCGATCGGTGCAGAACTTCATTTACCCAACTCAAGCCAATACCAGCCGTGAGAAACAGCCCTAATAGAATCAGGTTTCTAAACCCCACGACGTCTGTACCATTTGACCTTAGCCAGAAGTAATGGATGATCCCGGCACTCAGGCCAGTCGATAGCAAACCTGGCCGCAAACCGCCATACCAGGCACTAAATAGTACAGCTAAGATAAATGGCAAGAATGGTGCTGCATTGCCCAACAACGGGTTGAGCAGTAATCGCACTACAGTTGCCGCTACAACCACTAATACGGCCACACCATATCGCAACCATCGGAAGTGCTTTAAAGCCCATCCGTCTTTATAGTTCATAGTCACTGATGAACCAGATAATCGGAACTGAATCGTTGGTGGAGGGGATACAACAATTGAGGAGGCTCACTGAAATTACGATACAAACTGAGTGCTAAAGGAATAGATAGTCGCTGGCTTCAAGCAACCTCTAAGCCTTCTTTCCCAACTGACAAGCCGGATCAGCTCTAAACCAGAATTTTCTCTCGCGCCTGACTGATACTGGTAACCCATTTATTATGAGTTCAGTATGCCCACTTAGATGAGGCAGATCCTAAGTTCTGACTGTATTTTAATGAAGCGTCGTCATTTCAACGGTATTCCACATATTGTTTTAGCTCTCGTGCCATTCGTCTCAAGCCCTGCTGCTCGTCAGCCCGAATAAACGGCCAAAATATGCGAGCCAGCCAACCTGAAAAAGCTTCTCGATGAATATACTTAGTGCGCTCTCGATCAATTTCCTGAAGTTCAAACACATGCTCGTTTTGCAAGCCTGGAATCGCCGAGAACCACTTCAAGCACACCTCGGGTTGAATCAAAGTGACTAAAGGTTCAAATTCGGTTTCTTCTTCGCCTGGAATTCGTCGTAGAGAGAGTAGCACTTCCTGACCTTGCTTGAAGGGGCGCGACGCATCACAGTCATACAAAAACGTATTCCAGTACATCCACTGATCTTTTTGCACGAGCGCTTGCCACACTTTTAGTTTGGGGGCATCAATTTCAATTTCAGCATAGAGGCTTGGCATAGCTGCAATTCAAACCTATCAGTGTGACTCAGTACAATCGTGGCTCTTTAATTTCTTTAAGCTAAAAATGACCACAAGACTTTTGCCTCTCTCCCACTCCATCTAACAACGTCTTTGAGCCAGCAGAGGAAACGACAGCATTATGGTGAATTTAACTCCTAATCCTAGTTTTAGCCTAACGATTCGTTTCCAACTGCCTAACCGGGCGGGCATGTTGGCTAGCGTCACCCAAGCGATCGCCGGGGCTGGAGGCAACCTGGGCCACATTGATTTGATCGAGCAGACCCGCCAGTTTTCTTTGCGCGATATTACCGTTGATGCAGCCAGCACTGAGCATGCGGAAACCATTGTTCAAGCAGTCAAAGATTTGCCAGACATCAAGTTCATTAACGTTTACGATCGCACCTTTAACTTGCACCGAGGCGGCAAAATTCGGGTAGAAAGCAAAATCTCGCTCAAAAACCAGGGAGATTTGGCGATGGCCTATACCCCAGGAGTGGGCCGTATTTGTCATGCGATCGCCCAAGACCCAGAGCAAGCTTATAACCTAACCATTAAGCAAAACACAATCGCCGTGGTGACAGATGGCAGCGCCATTTTAGGGTTGGGCAACCTTGGGCCTGAAGCGGCTTTACCTGTGATGGAAGGTAAGGCGATGCTATTCAAAGAATTTGCTGGAATTGATGCCTTCCCGATCTGCTTAGCAACCCAAGATACGGATGCGATCGTTGAAACCGTGAAGAATATCGCGCCTGTGTTTGGCGGGATCAATCTAGAAGATATTTCGGCTCCTCGCTGCTTTGAGATTGAAGATCGCCTGCGGCGTGAACTCGATATTCCGGTTTTTCATGATGATCAGCATGGCACTGCCATTGTCACCCTGGCAGCCCTAACCAACGCTCTGAAGTTAGTCCATAAACCTCTAGACCAAGTGCGAATTGTGATTAATGGCGCGGGCGCGGCAGGAGTCGCGATCGCTCGTCTGCTATGTAAAGCCGGGGCGACCAGGATTTATATGTGCGACTCTAGAGGTTTGCTTTGCCTGGATCGCCTTGACTTGACAGCAGAGAAACGAGAATTTGCCGTCACCCAAAGTGGCACCCTAGCTGATGCCTTAGTCGGGGCAGATGTCTTTTTAGGTGTTAGTGCTCCTGGCGTTTTAACGCCTGAAATGGTGCGATCGATGGCGAGCGAGCCGATTGTGTTTGCCATGGCCAACCCGATTCCAGAGATTCAACCCGAGCTAGTCGTGAATGATGTTGCGGTGATGGCGACGGGCCGCAGCGACTACCCCAACCAAATTAATAACGTCTTAGCGTTTCCCGGTATCTTTCGAGGTGCTCTAGATTGTCGGGCCGCCGCCTTAACCACCAGCATGTATCTAGAAGCCGCAGCAGCGATCGCCTCGTTGGTTAAGCCTTCCGACCTAGATCGAGAACATGTAATTCCGTCTGTCTTTGATGAGCGAGTAGCAACTTCTGTAGCGGCAGCAGTGCAACGGGCGGCTCGCCAAGATGGAGTTGCCCGCAGTTAAGCCAGCTAAAGATCAAACAAAAAAAGGGGTGTAAAGCTACACCCCGCCCTCTCTTGAGCGTTTTCTTTCAAGCCTGAGCCGTAGGTTTAGATCATGCCAGGACCTTTGCCACGACTGTCATGTTCCATTGACAGTTGGCCGTCCTTGTCTTGATTGGCTTCGTTGATTTCTCCTGTACGCTCAGCTTTTAGCTGTGCTTCTTTTTCTCTTAAATCTCCTGGTTCATCCACATACATTTCTGGCTCGATCGCGTAGTTATTAATTAAGCCTTCTTTGTCGGAGGTGTAACCTTCAGTTGTTTTGATGCTGTTGCTATCGGTTTCATCATCATTTCTAGCCTGCTGCTGACTAGCTTCAGTTGGGTGCTGCTTAAATGCACTCCCTTCTCTTTCTTTACGGGCAGCTGTTTCGGCGGGCACAATGCCGCGATCGTAAGTATCTACTTCAGCACGACCTTGGCTATCAACAGCGGGTGAATTTTTATCTGTTTTATTATCCATAAATCTATCCTCAAACAAGATTAAAAGTGTTGACTGATACAAGTTCAGCTTAATCGACGCAATCAGTCGAAAACTATTAACCCAAGGACAGAGAAAAAATTATACCCTCGCCCTAAAGTGGTAAACAAATCGATAGAATTCCTCAACTTAGATGAAATCTTCAAGCTGAATTCAGGCATGTAACCCTGCTATAGTATGCGCCCTAAAGAACCTGCATCTAAAGATAGATTCGCTTGAATAAGATAAAAATAGAAGTCAGAAACTAGAGGTGAATTTATTTAGTATTAGTTTGAAAATTTTTATAGCGTTTATAGATCGAATAGAGCGATCGCCCTATTGATCGCTAGAAAGCTATTTTAATGCTTCCGATAGACTCAACCTCTCATCGCGATTGAAATAATAAAAGGGCTTCACACTAAGTTCTATTGATGAGTAGTTTTTCAAATGACCTTTAGTTTTCTAGACCTATTTTGGGTTTTTCTATTAATTTCTTCGCTACAACCGATGTGGCAGCGTCGCCGCATTGAATCCTCTCGTCTGCAAGCTTTGCGGGGGCTAGAGCAACAACATAACAGTCGAGTAATTCTCTTAATTCACCGTCAAGAATCAATCAATTTATTAGGAATTCCTTTATCTCGTTACATCACGATTGAGGATTCCGAGCAAATCCTACGAGCGATTCGCCTCACTCCACCCGATATGCCCATTGACCTGGTTTTGCATACTCCTGGTGGTCTGGTGCTGGCGACAGAACAAATTGCTAGAGCCCTGATTCGTCACCCTGCCAAAGTGACAGTTTTTGTGCCTCACTACGCCATGAGTGGCGGCACCATGCTGGCTTTAGCTGCGGATGAAATTGTCATGGATGCCAATGCAGTGCTCGGCCCAGTAGACCCGCAGTTGGGTAACTTTCCAGCCGCTAGTGTCCTAAAGGTGGTTGAAGAAAAACCAATCAGTGACATTGATGATCAAACTTTGATCATGGCTGATTTGTCTCGCAAGGCGATTCAACAAGTCCAAAAGTTTGTCAGAACCCTGCTCAAAGACAATGTACCTCAGCAGAAAATTGCAGATGACAAAATTGAATTGATTATTGACACCTTAACCACTGGCAAAGTCACTCACGATTACCCAGTTACCGTGGAAGAAGCAACTGAGTTAGGTTTACCGATAACCGTAGGTTTACCCACCTCGATCTACAACTTGATGGAGCTTTATCCTCAACCTCAAGGCGGCAGACCTACCGTTCAATACATTCCTACGCCTTATGAACGGCGGCCAGCTTTGCCAGAACCCAAGGGCAGACCCCTGCCAGAAGGAGCCCGGATCTAGCCTCTCAAGTGTCTTTAAATCGATAAAAGCAGGGGTGGTTCAAAGATACCCCTGCTTTTTAAGGTGCTTTTTAATGGCCTTGAAATTAGAAACGCGAATCTAAGAATTCATCAGCATTGCTGCTGGCGCAGAGGAGCGAACATCCAGTAAGACCAACTTGCGAACAGCTGGGTTTGGTTGATGTCCTTTGCGAGCTCCTAACAACAATTTCCAAGCAGCAGGAGATGCCGTAGCGGGTAGCACCATCTGAAGACCATTCACAATTTTCTTTTGCTTCAAGGCGACTAAGCCCCAATGCAGGCAGAGATAATGACGGATATCTTGAATGGCTGGAATCGCTGAGCGGTATTTTTCATTCACCAACGCATGAATTCTTTCCTTCATCAGGATGTTTGTATTCATGCGGGTTTCTAGGGCAATCTTTTGGTCGTATCCACCTGGCCAAACAGTCCGGTAGGTCAGACACTGATTGATGAAAATGGCATCGCCATATTTGGCAATTCTGATCCACGAATCAATATCGTCACAGCTCGTTAAGCTGGTATCCCAACCCCCAGATTCTAAAAATGCGTCTCTCCGAAAGGCAACTTGAATCGGAGTACCGAAGGGAACTTGCTCCAGCAACATCCCATAATGAATATCTTCTTGCGGGATGTAGAAGGCTTGCCCTGGCCCCACCTGTCGCGTTCGGCTCAGTTCAACTCCGTTGTCATCGACTTGGGCCGCTTGGCAAGAACAGATGGCAGCTTGGGGGCGCAGAGCGATCGCTTTGGCCATTTCCTCAATGCAGTTAGGCGCTAGATAGTCATCGTCATCTACGGGTTTAATCCAAGTACCCTTGGCAACTTTGACTCCAGTATTTACTGCCCCGGAATGGCCCAAGTTAGCGGAATTGCGATGATAAACAACCTGGTTGCCTAAACTGCGCACATACGCTTCAGTGCCGTCTGAGGAGCAATTATCGACAACGACCACCTCACAAGGCACCGTTTGGTCTAGGGCTGAAGCAATTGCTCGCTTCAACAGAGACAAGCGGTTGTAAGTTGTGATCACAATGCTGAATCTCATAGCGGCAACCTGAGGAATTTCAATCAGTACGAAAGGATAGGGTTGGACCTTAGCTTGAGCTTGGCTAAATCAGCGAGGCAGAATTTCGTAACACTGTCTTAACACATCTTCAGCTCACTCGTTCTAGAAGCAGCCCTTATGGCGCTGAAACCCTGCCAGCAGCAAGCAGTTATCTTCTAACCTTGCTTTAGCTACAAATACCTAAGTATCTATACGGGCTTTTCTGTCCCATCTTCATCCAAGTGCCGAGAATCAGCCATAGCTGGCACACAAAGTTCATCAACTCTTTAAGATAAACAGTCATTGCTAATAAACTTGAGGTGGTGCCAGCTAGGCGATCGCAACCAAGTCGTAACCAGCGCGGGTAAAGCATTCCAGGCTAGCGATCGCGTCCAAAGTATGCAGGAGTGAAGCTACCATGCAAGCCGTAGGGCACATGATGCTTCAGATGCAACCGCGCGACTGGTCCTTGGTTGAGGTCGCGAGCATCCAGAATCACGACATCCGATCGCTCCCGCTTCGAGTCATAAACCAAGGTCAACACCCAACCGTCATCTTCTTCCCCGGTCATCTCAGCCTGCGGTAATCCTTGCTCGTTATAACCCGAGCGGGGCACAAACACGGGTTCACCGACATAGCCTTGGGGCGCTGCGCTCCAAAGTTGGCGATCGCTCGACTCCAAATCTACTTTCAGGATCGCTTGCAAAGGTGCATTCCCAGTTGCTGCATGGGCTGCACCTAAATAGGCATAACGGTAGGGACGGCCTACTTTGGATGGATGCACAAAGGGAAACTCGCAACAACGGCTCTCTATAAGTTGCCGCTCAACTTGCTTGCCTGCGAGATCTAGGTGAAACCGCCACAGATGACCCGGCGCTAAGCTGGCAAAATCGACTTCTCGGAAATCCGAGCCAGGTTCTACTTCTGGAAAAGCTTCGTAGCAAACCGAATCAATGTAGATCGATCCATCTTGCTCAAAGGCATTGGCATGGTGGAAGACAAATCCCGATTTGGTTTCTAAGATCTGCATCGACTCTGAAGCGCGTCGAGGAATTACCAAGATTCGGGTCGGTTGCTCTGGTTGGAAAGTGATGCACTCTGCGGCTCCGCGTAAACCCAAGGCAAAGGGCAAGGGATTAAAGTGCACCGGATTTTGGAAAAACACACAATAGTTTGGTGTAATCGCAAAATCGTGAATGAAGGCAAATCCAGGCACTGAGTGGACCGATTGCCGCACGACTTTACCGTCTGGATTCAGCTCATAGACCGTAATGTTGGTCGATAGCCCAGGTTTAATCGCGAAGTTGACTAAACAGGGAGCGCCATTATCTTGAGCACAGCCCGGGTCAATCCAAGGGTGAGCGGCAAACGCTGACCCCGGAGACAAGACACCATCTAAATATTCTCTGCCTAAAGTCTCCAGTGTCTGCGGATCAAGCCGATGTGGTTCTGCCGCTTCCCACAGAGCCAACAGCTTGCCACCCCAGTAAATCACTTGCGTATTGGCAATATTTTTGAGGTTGAAGTCAAAGGCATTAGCCAGTGGTCCCCCTGGCTTTTGGGTGCCAAATACGCCGCGATGGAGGATCTTGCCAGCTTTTTGTTCTTTCTGAAAGCCTTCGGTACGAACAAAGCGATTGCGGAAATGGGCTTGACCGTCCTTAAAAGCGATCGCGCAAATCATGCCATCGCCATCAAAAGGGTGGTGCAATAACTGACCATTGACGTCAAGCAATCCTGGGCCGTTACGGAACAAAGTACCTTGGAGCTCGGGAGGAATTTCGCCCTCCACCTCATCAATGCGGTAGTCGTACTCCTTAGGTAAGGAACGATAGCCTTTTTGCCAATCCTGAGGATTGTAAGGATCAATTGGGACAGTTGTGGCGCGCTCTTGGAGCTGAAAACTCTGCATAGTCCGTAATCAGCGAAGTTTAATTAAAACGAGTTCAAAACTTGCAAACCAAATGATTAATCAATGGTTTCTTCCACAGGCTCCCGCATCGACTGCGGTACCCATTCCGACATCAAATCTGGCAAAAATGGCTGACCTAATTGCTTGGTAGTCGATAGGTCTCGCTCCATAGCGGGTGTGGCTTGCAAACTGGCAGTCCCAGACTCTGTCTTCGGGTCAGCTCCTGGCAGCCAACCTAAAAATGGCAGTGGCAACAAAGTACTGAGATTGGTAATTAGCACCAGCAACCAGAGAGAGCTGAAATTGGTTTCAGTAATCCCTAACCAGTGCATCAACACGGCTCCCAGCTCGTAGGACACCAGCCCTGCTAGATTTGTAATTGACATTAGCAAGGCAAACAGAGTCGCTTCTACCCCCGCAGGACAGAGACGCGCCGCTAACACTAAGACGGGCATGTAGGCAATCTGGCCCATCACCGTCAGAATTAAGCTGTCACCCAAGCTAAACCAATGGTCATCAATTCCTAAAGCTCGGTTGGCGTGGGTTACGAGCAGCAGCATGCTCATGCCCAACACAGCCGAGAGCAATGTCGTCCAACCGAAAAAGGCGCGAAACGGTACTTCTTTGAAAAAACGCTGAAATAGCCAGATCCCTACCAAAGACGCCAAACTCGTGACCAACCGCACCCGCCCCAAGAACTCGGGTTGAAATCCTAGCTCATTGGTTGTGAAGTAGAAAAAAGCAGAATCAGCAGTGGGGGTGGCTTGCCAAAGAAAGAGAAAAGCTGTAGGTAACCAAATTGCCTTCTGCGTCACTGCTTGGCGCAACTGACCTAATTGATGACTCACCACTGACCAGTTGGGCCTAGCACTGACGCGGGACTCAGCAATCAGGCCAGCTACGGCTGAGACAATGAGAGGAAAGGAAGCGGTAATAGCGAAGATGGTATGAGCATCAAAGCGCTGTAGCAAGGAGCCACTAAAGTAAGCAGTCAACAGCCCCCCTAGCGCCGAAGAGCCCCAACACAAAGATTGCAGCGAGCCCGCAGTACTCACCGACTCCTCGCGGGCCCGTTCTACCACCAGCGAGTCCACAATCACGTCGCTAACCGCTACAGACAGCGAGCCAAGGGCGATCGCGAGCGTAGCAGCCCAAGCCGTATGCACCATCGTCGCCAGAGCAATCCAGGAGCTTGCTCCTAGCACACCCGACAAAATTAGGTAGGGACGGCGACGATAGCCAAAAATGGGCAACCCATCGGAAACAAAGCCAAAGACAGGCTTAATCATCCAGGGCAGCGCCGCAATCCCCATCAAAGCTGATACTTGCGCTGGACCAATCCCTAACTCATCTTTGAGAAAGAAGCTAATGGCTAAGCGAGCCAAGCCGAGAATGCCTTGCACAAAGTAAACCAACAAAATCGCTGTTAACTCTGCGCTTGGCTCCTGCCCAAAGAAAACTTTTTCTGTGAAAGATGACTTGATTTTGGACCAACCAGATTCAGAAACAATCATTGATAATTGTTCATAAATATCAATGCCTACCATGATAGCCGTCCGTTCTCTAGCCTGTCTCTAAATCCACCTTGCGACCCATAAAGCTCTAGTCAGCCTAGGACCACATCCCCTCATTACAGTATGTTTGAACAGGAGCAAGCAGGGAGTAGGAGTCATGGGGGCCTCTTTGGGTGCTGTACCCAATCGTCGTTATGCAATTTTAGGTACAGGAGCATTAGGGGGCTTTTATGGGGCGCGGCTTCAGCAAGCAGGCACAGAAGTCCATTTCCTGCTCAGAAGTGACTACGAACAGGTGCAGCAGCAAGGATTAGTGATCGAGTCACCTGAGGAGAATTTCACGCTACCTCAGGTCTATGCTTACCGTCGAGTCGAGGAGATGCCTCGCTGCGATGTAGTGGTGGTCGCACTCAAAAGTACCCACAATCACTTGTTGCCAGCCCTACTTCCTCGGGTGCTCAAAGAAGATGGCGTTGTCTTAGTGCTGCAAAATGGCTTGGGCTTAGAAGCAGAAGTGGCTCAAATTGTAGGTGCGGAGCGCGTCATGGGTGGACTGTGCTTTATTTGTTCCAACAAAGTGGGTCCTGGCCACATTCGCCACCTTGACTACGGAGCCATTACCTTAGGTGAGTACGCAGCAAACTATCAAGTGGGTGGTGTCACAGAGCGCATGTCTCAGATCGCTCAAGACTTTACCCAGGCGAGCATCTCGATCCACTTGGCGGCAGACCTACTCCTAGCCCGCTGGCGCAAGCTGGTTTGGAATATTCCCTTCAACGGCTTGTCAGTGGTCCTCAACGCCACAACTGATGCGCTGATGGCCGATCGCTACACTTATGCTTTGGCAGAGCAATTGATGCGAGAAGTTGCCTTAGGAGCAAAAGTGCAGAGTCGCGCGATCGCCGATAATTTTATTCAAGAAATGCTGGATGACACGGTGAAGATGAAGCCCTACCGCACCAGCATGAAAATTGACTACGACGAAGGCAGACCTCTGGAAGTCGAGGCAATTTTTGGCAACCCACTACGAGCTGCCCAAGCCGCAGGAGTGCAGCTTCCACAAATTGCCATGCTCTACCAGCAGTTGAAGTTTTTGAGCGATCGCACCCGAGCCCAATCCCCGGAGAAAGAATAGATTACAAAACGCCTTTGGAACTGGGAATGGTGTGAGCCCGACGGGGATCGGTTTCTGTAGCAACGCGCAAAGCACGAGCAAATGCCTTGAATGTGGCTTCAATAATATGGTGTGAATTGATGCCATCTAGCTGACGGATGTGCAGCGTCATCTGGCTGTGATTCACCACTGCCACAAAAAATTCTCGTACCAGTTGCGTGTCGTAAGTGCCGACTCGTTCGGTAGGGATTTGCAGGCCATAGCTAATGTGAGGCCGACCAGATAAATCTAGAGCTACCTGGATTAGAGCTTCGTCCAAGGGCGCGAGGAAATTGCCAAACCGGACAATGCCTTTGCGATCGCCCAACGATTTAGCCAGAGCTTGACCCAGGGTAATGCCCACATCTTCGTTGGTGTGATGGTCATCAATTTCTAAGTCACCCGTCGCTCGCACCTCTAGGTCAAACAGCCCATGCGAAGCAATCTGATGCAACATGTGGTCGAGAAATGGAATACCTGTGGCTGCTACACAGCGACCCTGTCCATCCAAATTAATGGTGACATGCACATCTGTCTCACCTGTTTTGCGGCTGACTGAGGCCACTCGTCCTGAAAATACGGGTTCTAATGATGCTCCGTTGGCCTGCTCGAAGGCTGTGCGGTGCTCTTGGGAAGACGCTTCATGAATGCTAGTCTGCATAGGCCCTACTCAATACTGGGAAGTAAAAACTGGAAGGGAGAAACTTTGAGCCTGCGCAGGCAGGCCAAACGGTTGTAGTCACTTAATGGCAGCCACTACATCCCCATGATCTCATAGCCAGAATCAACATAGAGGATTTGCCCTGTCATACCGCTGGACAAATCACTGCATAGGAACGCCGCTGTATTGCCAACTTCTAGTTGAGTCACAGTGCGCCGCAGGGGTGCCACTTCTTCCACATGATGAATCATGTCCAGAATTCCCCCAACCGCAGAGGAGGCGAGAGTTCTAATTGGGCCAGCAGAAATGCCATTGACTCGAATATTGTGGGGGCCCAGTTCTGCGGCCAAGTATTTAACGCTCATTTCTAAGCCCGCTTTGGCAATGCCCATAACGTTATAGTTGGGCACCACACGCACCCCGCCCAAGTAGGTCAATGTGACAATGCTGCCGCCTTCTGTCATCAGGGGTTTAGCGGCACCACTGAGCTGAATTAACGAATAAGTGCTGATGTCTAAGGCTGTGGTAAATCCTGGCCGCGAGGTGTTGCTAAAGTGGCCAGATAAGTCATCTTTGTTGGCAAAGGCCAGACAGTGAACCAAGATATCTAGCTTGCCCCACTTCTCCTTCACAGTCTCAAAGGTGGACTGAATCTGAGCATCATCTTGCACATTGCAAGGCACAAACAAGCTGGGTTCTAGCGGTTCAACCAGTTCTGCTACTTTTTTTTCCATCTTGCCCCGCTCATCGGGCAGATAGGTAATCCCTAGGTTGGCACCCGCTTTATGGAGTTGTTGGGCAATTCCCCAAGCAATCGAGCGATTGTTAGCAATGCCTGTGACTAAGGCATTTTTTCCGGTCAGATCCAGCATGGCAATCTCTTCGTTAAGGGCAATTACGAGAATACTCAAAGATGGGGGCTTAAAGATATTGACATCTACTGTCGCTGGCAGGGTGATACGCTGCCTTGAGTCCTATCACAAGATATCTGTCTTTAGGGGGAGTAAGATAGGGTCTAAATAGATCGCTTACAGCTAAGATCCGTTCGTTTGTAGTCCTCGAAACAGCAGCCAAATTCTTCAGCCATTGGCGATCGCTGGCCGATTGTGTATCAAATAGAACAAAAAATGACTCTGGAGTAAGTTTAAGTGTTCTAAAGTCATCAATTGCTTACAGTTGGCTCACCTTCGTAAGGTTCATCTCCAGACGAGCGGCCCATGAAGGTTGGAGAAGGGCATCGAAAAGGTAAAAGGATATGGTAATGACGCAGGATAGGCCGTTAGCATCTGTGTTTCGTCAACTGGGAGGCGGAGCATTTCCTCCCGTGATCGAAACGTTTGATCGAGGCAAGACGATTTTCTTCCCCGGTGATCCAGCGGAGCGTGTCTACTTTTTGGTCCGAGGTGCGGTCAAACTGTCTCGCGTTTATGAAGCGGGCGAAGAAATCACCGTAGCCTTGCTGCGAGAAAATAGTGTCTTTGGGGTTCTCTCGCTGATTACGGGCAATCGCTCCGATCGCTTTTATCACGCAGTTGCTTTTACTCCGGCGGAATTGCTGTCGGTGCCCATTGAGCAAGTGGAAAAAGCCCTCAAGGATAACCCAGAGCTGTCGATGCTGATGTTGCAAGGGTTGTCTTCGCGCATCTTGCAGACTGAGATGATGATCGAAACCTTGGCCCACCGAGATATGGGATCACGCTTGGTCAGCTTCTTGCTCATCCTCTGTCGTGACTTTGGCGTTCCTGGCCCTGACGGGATCACAATTGATTTGAAATTGTCGCATCAGGCGATCGCAGAAGCGATTGGTTCCACCCGTGTCACAGTCACACGCCTACTTGGAGATCTGCGACAGGAGAAGATGATTTCCATCCATAAGAAAAAAATTACGGTTCATAATCCCGTCGCTCTCAGTCAACAGTTCAGTTGATCTGCTATGGTTAACCTCTAGTAATAACAAGCGCTTACAGCGACTTGAATACAGCTCTCTGGCCGAGGAAGGTGCTTCATGGCACTCCTGCGAGGAAACAAAGAGAGCCCTGATGCTCTCCTGACGCTGAGGCAAGGCAGCAACTTTTGCTATCTGGGTCTGCTTGTTGTCGTCCTACAGGTGTGATGGCACACAAAACTTCTGGGGCATGAGATAGGCTGTATCTGAGTTGGGTGTGAGCCAAATGGCTTCCTGAGGGTAGATGACCAGCGGGTACATCTTAATTGTGGCAATCTTGGTGTTGGGGGGTGTGATCGCAACGGTGGGCGATCGCATCGGTACGCGCGTAGGCAAGGCTCGCCTCAGCTTGTTTAACTTGCGTCCTCGCAAAACCGCGGTCTTGGTGACGATTGTCACGGGTGGCATCATTTCTGCTTCTACACTCGCCATTTTGTTTGCTGTGAGTGATCAACTCCGTACTGGCGTTTTTGAATTGGGCAAAATTCAGAAAAACCTCTCTAGGGCGCGAGAAGATTTAGCAAAGACGAGAGTTCAAAAAAACCAAGTTGAGCAAGAGCTGACCCAAGCTCGCGCGGAGCAAGTTTCGGCCCAACAACGGCTGGATCGGATTAATTTGTTTCTTAAGGCCGCGATCGCCAAGCAAGCGACGACAGAAGCACAGCTAAATCGTACGCAAACCCAGCTAGGTCGAGTCGAGGCCGAAAGAGCTCGCACCGAAGCTCAGCTCGATCAAACTCAGAGCCAACTGAGCCGCGCGGAAGCAGAAAAGGATCGGATTGAAGATGCCAAAGACCGCACCGAAGTAGAACTAAACCGAACTCAAACGCAACTAAGCACTGTTTCTCAGCAAGCAACGGGACTCCGCTCCGAGATCGACCGACTGGATAACGAGCGCCAAAACTTGATTAAAGAAACTAAAGATTTAGAGATTCAACAAGCCAATTTAGAGAAAGCTGTTCAAACCTTGCAGCGGTACTACCAGTACTATCAAGCGCAATATGAAACCCTACGCCAAGGCAACGTTGCTCTCTTCCGGGGACAAGTGTTGTCAGCAGGGGTCGTGCGGATCGTTTCTCCCACAGGCGCTCAGCAAGCAATAGACCAGTTACTGCGAGAAGCAAATCGTAACGCTATCAAGTTGACCCGTCCTGGTACTGGTCAAGTCAGCGAGCAGATTATTCAAATCACCAGACCGGAAGTAGAACAACTGGTTGACCAAATTGAAGATGGTCGCGATTACGTCATTAGAATTCTCTCAGCGGGTAACTATGTGCTAGGAGAAAAGAGCGTTCAGGTGGTGGCGAGCGCTACGCTCAACCAAGTCGCATTTCTTTCTGGTGATGTCATTGCTGCCGCTTCAGTTGATCCATCTACCCTAACTGAAGCCGACATTCAAAAGCGGATCGAACTGTTGCTAGCCGCCACGGAGTTTCGAGCCAGAGGTGCGGGGGTACTCACGGAAGGAGTACAGATCGCTGCAAATGGTCCTAGCGTCACGGCAATTTTGAGCTTTGCCGAGCAGTTGAAGCAGTATCGCCAGCCGCTCGATTTAAAGGTTGTAACCACGGGTGTGATCTACACAGCAGGCCCGCTGAAGGTGGAGTTGTTAGCGATTCAGAATGGCCAAGTGGTGCTGAGTACTAGTCGGGACATTCCTCGACCCAATCGTCCTCAACCCAACAGCAGTCCATCTCCTCAACCCAACAATGCCACTCCTAATCCAAACAATCCAAACAACAGCGTGACTCAAGAGGACGCTAATTTTGAGTTTCAACATTCAGACCCTTACCCTGGAAAAGCCCCTAATTCCAAGCCGTCAGATGTCTCTCCCAGCCCCTTCGTCAGTCCTGACGATTTGTAACGGCAGGTCGTTACAATAAAGCAGAGTGACGCTGACAAGTTGAGCTGTTTCCTCGTTCTGCTGGCAAATGATTAGAATTTCATGGTCTTAAATCCTCCCCCCAATCCTGATCAGCCGATCATCTTAGGCTTCGATCCTGGTCGCCACAAATGTGGTTTAGCTGCGATGGGAGTAGACCGGACGCTACATTACCACCAAGTTATTGCAGCGGATGAAGTGGTAGCTACGATTCAACAGCTCCAAAAACAGCTACCCATCTCAATCGTAGTGATGGGGGATCAAACGACTGCGAAAACTTGGAAACAAAAGCTAAGTGATGATTTACCTGATCCGCTCCGGGTCGTCTTGGTAGACGAGCGCTACAGCAGCTTAGAAGCTCGCGATCGCTACTGGAAGATGTACCCTCCCAAAGGCTTGTATCGTTTAATTCCTCAAGGGATGCGAACCCCACCGCGATCGCTCGATGATATTGTGGCAATTCTGTTGATTGAGCGTTACTTAGAACGCCTAGTCGCATCTGCTTAAGCTTAGAGCTGGGCGCGAATCGTGAATGAGTAGTCACCACCCGGTTCTAGTTGATAGTCACATTTCTCTAAAAAGCGCCCTAGAGGTTCTTGGATCAAAGCTCTACCGAGAGAAGGCTGCACTAATAAGCTGCCTTGCTTAAAACACCACTGAAACTGCCACTCAAATTGATTGGCTCTGACTTCCCCCTCAATTTTGCCCTGATTCCACGACTGATGCGTGATCCGGACATGAGCAATGGTTTCAGGTAGACGGTTAGCACTCACAGTCTCTACTTATCTCACTACAGGCTTACTAGCCAACTGGGCCTCCGCTTCCAGCACCCACAATACCAAACCTTTCGCTACCTGAGTAAAGACAACCGCATTACCTTTGGTAAGCAAACGTCCAGCCGCCTTTTGAGCTGTTTCCAGTGAGGGAAAAAACCGAACATAGCTATAAAAGCACCCTTGATAACAAATGGCGCTCATCGGATTAGGCATGTCAGGCAGCTGAATATGGCACCGTTTCACCAGCCTTTGATCTAAAATCGCCAGTGATGTAGCAGCGCTCTCAGCCATGAAGAGAGGGTCGGAACTATCCAGCATAAAGGCTTCTCCTGCAATGGTGGCAAAACCAAAGACCTGATTTGATCTGCCTTTGGTACGAATTGAACTAACCCCTATCTGAGGCTAGTTCGACTTAGTGGGGCCATCCAGTAAATGCCAATGTACCGGAGTTCAGTTCATTCAGCCAACAGTTAAAACACAGATTCAGCGCCTAATACAGGAGTCGTTTAAACTTTGGTACTTACAACAGAACGACCGTTGTAGAGGCTCATGGCTTTTTCAAAGCCTTGCTTGAGACTTAGTTCTACAGCGTCTACGGTCATCTCTAAAACTTGAGTGATGACTTGGGCCTCGGTAGGCGCAAATCGACCTAAGACGTGAGACACGGCATCTTGAGTAGCCGTATTTTCGTCCTTGGGACTACCAATGCCAATTCGCAAACGAGGGAAATTCTGGGTACCTAAGTGAGCGATCGCTGACTTCATCCCATTTTGTCCACCTGCTGATCCAGAAAGACGCAACCGGATTTTACCCACAGGCAAATCCATATCGTCATAGATCACTAGCACTGACTCTGGGGGCAACTTATACCAATCCAACACAGCTCGAATCGACTGTCCTGAAAGATTCATGTAAGTCAGCGGCTTGAGCAAGCGAATTTTATTGCCTTGAAGACCTGGCCCTTCGCCAAATACACCTTGGAACTTACGATTTTCCGATAGCGAAATGCGCCAGGTGCGGGCTAAAGCATCAATAGCAGCAAAACCAATATTATGGCGGGTTTGCTCGTACTTAGCGCCCGGATTTCCTAACCCGACAATTAATTGCGGCACCACCAGTTTGGGTGTCGAAGCAGGCTCTGTCATTGGCTTTCAATTACTAATCTACAGGCAGTAAATCTTGACGCTAACAACTCAGGCTAGCTCTTTGCGTCGTCTGGAGAAACTGCTGCCACGACCTCATCCGTCTCTACTTGAGCTGTAGTTTCGGTAACAGCAGGAGAGAGCACAGGCTGAGACGGAGGTTCCAGCTTGGCCTCCATTGGCTCAGTGACAATTTGCTCTAGTCGTTCGGCTTCTCGCTTAAATTCATTCTCAAACTCCTTAGAGGCGTCTTGAAAACCGCGAATCGCCTTTCCTAAACTCCGACCAATTTCTGGCAGCTTCTTTGGCCCAAAAATTAGCAGAGCCAAAACCATAATCAGCGCCATCTCCGGTAGGCCGATGCCAAAAATATTCACGCAAATTCCTCCTAGTCAAATCCCGGACGGCTCAGTTTCTCTCTGGAGCATTGCTCAGTTTGGCCTTCTCTCTAGTATAAAGCCAACAAAAAACCCGGTCGAAGCCGGGAACATCTAGATACTGAACTTTAAGCTCTAGGCATTCGCTAGCCTTAGCCGCCTAAGCTTCTCCAGTCCACATCGACGTTTTCAATCAACAGCGAGGAGTTGTAAACCTGCAAGATGATCAGCAAGAAGACAAAAAATAACAGCATAAAAACGCCCATCAATGGCGTGGTACCCCAGCCGGGCGCGACCTTACCATATTCAGAATTCAAAGGTTTGAGAACATCTCCCAACCAAGTGCGTTGAGCCATGGGTCACCTGTATGTGGATCTCGACAGAACTTTTTAATGCTTCGTAATATTATAGAGGGAGAGTCCTCATAATCGATCGAACCTATGGAACCCGCAACAGTTCTTAGCATTTCCGTTTGTGCCATTGTCATTGCCATTACAGGGCTTTCAATCTATACCTCTTTTGGTCCGCCTTCAAAGGAATTGAGCGATCCCTTTGAAGATCACGAAGACTAGAGTTTGTCGGAGGAGTCAGACAGGTGCTGAGTTCTCACTTAGGCCGAGTTGGAGCCAACTAGCCTGCCCTTGCAGGCTTACTTTTCAAGTTTTCTAAGATTCATTTACAAGACTACTTAATTTTTACTCATAGTTTTGAGTGCGCTTTATATTGGCAAGCGCTTCACACTTACAGGCTTCCTGTATTGCCCCACTGGCGATCGCGCTCTAAGTTATAAGTACAGAGAGGATTGCAATCTCAGGAGCCAAAAATTAGGGTTTTCAGTATAAATACTAGCGATTTGACAAACACTTAATGATCAAGCCTGAGGATGGTACTGAGTTCTAGGCTTCATCCGACGCGTTACGCTCTGAGTATAAGTTATGCTCCGGGTATAAATAGTGCTACTACTAACCAAGGCGCTAGATGCTAATGGGTGATCTTGTGAGAGATGATCAAGGAACTCTGACAGCAACCGAGTGGAATGAGGGGATTCAAACCATTGGAGATAACCCTCAACAGCTAGTTGCCAACAATTTACTCAGGCAAGGAGTTGAGCAGCTCCAGGTCAATCAGTCTGGTATAGCTTTGCAATTTTGCCACGAAGCTTTGACCCTCTACCAAGATTTGAAAGATCTAAGAGGGATCGGGCAAGCCCTAGGTAGCCTTAGCAATATTCATTACGACTTAGGCGAATATGGCAAAACGGTTGAGTATGCTCAGCAAAGGTTAGCGATCGCCCGTCAACTTCAAGACTGCCGCGCCGAAGGCCAAGCACTAGGCCATCTCGGTAATGCTTACCGCCACGTGAAAGATCACCCTAAAGCGATCGAATATTCTCAGCAAAGCTTACGAGTGGCTCAAGGAATTCAAGACCGTCGCGCCGAAGTGGCAGCTCTCAACAATTTAGGCTTGGCTTACAAGGCTTTAGGAGATTGCAGTAAAGCCATTGAATACCAGCAGCAAAGCTTGCAGATCGCACGAGACCTCCAAGATGGACAAATTGAGGGCCAAGTGTTGCGCAACTTGGGCAATGCCTACTACGCCCTTGGTGACTACAGGAAAGCCATCGCCTACTACGAACAACGCTTAGCGATCGCTCAAACCACGCAAGACCGGAAGGCTGAGGGACAAGTTTTAAGGAATCTTGGGAGTGCCTACTCTGCCTTAGAGAACTACCCTAAGGCGATCGAGTATCTGCAAAAGCGGCTGGCGCTCGTTCAAGCAGCCAAAGACCATCGGGGCGCAGAACAAGCGCTAGGTAGTTTGGGGGTTGCCCACGAATCCCTCGGCAACTACGCCAAAGCGGTGGAATATTATGAGCAACGCTTAGCGATCGCCAGACAACTCTGCGACTCTAAGGCAGAACGTCAAGCCCTTGGCAGCTTAAAAATCGCCTGCTATGCCTTGGGAGATTACGCGAAAGCGGTGGAGTATTCCATCAATTAGCGCTCAGATTTAGCGGCCAGCATACGCACTTATTGGCTCCTTGATGAAGCGAATATAGAAATGCCTAAACGTAGATTTGAGCACGCGAGGCATGGCAAAATCGATCGCCATCCTGCGAGTGGGTAGCTGCCAATCTAGAATCTTGAGGTCTTCGGGTCGCAAATGCGGAAACTGCATATCGGCTGGCTCCACGTTTAACCCTAGCCGCTGCGCTGCTGCTGTAATGGGCACTGTCGCTGGATCAACAGTGAGGATCTCCAGCAAGGCGCGATCGAGGGCGAAGACATTGGTAGAAGCTCCAATCACACCCAGATGTCGAGGTTCACCACCACTAGGGCCGTTGCCTTCGTGACCAATAATGCCATCGACGATCGTGAGGTCAGGGGCGATCGCTCGTGCCGTCTCGACCAACATTTCACCAAAGCGCTGACTATCTTTGCCTGCTTCCATGTGCCACCAAGCTTTCATTTTGCCGGGGACACAGCCAAACAGATTCTTGACTGCGAGTGTCAAAGTCAGTTGGACGTGGGATTTCACCTTTGGCAGGTTAATCACCACGTCCGCATCCATCACTTCCTTAGACAGCAACAAATGATTGAAGTTTTCGCTCACGGTTTCGTACCGTTTGCCACTAAATTCCACAATGGGTAGATTCAGTTCTTCAATCAAGGGCAAATAGCCATTAGCTACTGCGACTCCTCTGGCACTACCAAAGGCAGGGCTATCTCCTAAAAATGGCTGACCGCCCGCCGCTTGAACCATTTGAGCGACACAGTAAACCAATTCAGCGCGAGTAATACATTCTTTGCCAGGACGCGCACCCGTCAGTAAGTTTGGCTTCAGCAGGACGCGATCGCCCGGTTTGACAAAGGCGCTCATTCCGCCCAAAGGCTCTAGTAGTTGCTCCAAACTGGCTCGAAGTTGACTCAGTTCGTAAGAGTCAGCTCGCAGCAAGCTCACACAAGGTTGTAATGATGTCATAGTCAAGCGGAATGATGGGTGAAACAGAGATGAATCGAGAAGCAGCCAGGGCCTGCGGATGCTAGCCTCTATCAGTTGCGATTAAAGGCATAGAACCTACCTAAAATTCAGCCCTGTTGCATCTGGGAAGTCAATCTCTATCGAGGCCGATTTAGGGCGGTCACCCACTGAGCTTCTGAGAGCACTCCTTCTCCTTCTAGCGAGGTGATCGGTGGCTTCATCTCAATCTTCACCACCTGGCTGGCATTAATGAAGAGAGTTTCGTCTGGGAGTTTGACAACCCACCACCCTTCACTCAGAAACCGCCGAATTTCTTGTCGAATGTCTTGTCGTGTCACTCCAGGCTCAGTCAAGTGATGAATGTTGAATGAGTCTGACTGACCGTTCAAGTAGTGAAAGGTAATGTAAGTCGGGGTTGGCTCGGATTCCTGGCTATACATAAGCCCTCTTACTAGTGTTTGCAATCCAGAAATGATTCATCTTAAGTTGAACCGCTCAGAGATGGGAATTTCTGTACCTTTTCTTTGAAAATTGCGGGCATTTTCAACCCCAACGCTCCAAGTCTCTAAGCTAGTTTGGCAGAGGCGATCGCCTTTAAGTCGCAGTTTGGGGCTTGGTCATGATGCTCATTTGCTCTAGGTCGAGCACTTTAGCCAAGTCTTCAGCGCTCATCAACCCTTGTTCAAGCACAATCTGACGCAATGACTTCCCGGTTTCTAGGGATTCTTTGGCCACGGCAGCGGCGTTGAGATAGCCAATGTGAGGATTCAGAGCGGTCACTAAAGCGAGACTGCCCTCAGCGTAATAGGCACAGCGATCGCGATTGGCAGTAATCCCATTGATGCACCGTTCGGTCAAGGCTGCCAACGTGTTGCCTAGAATTTCGATGCTTTGGATCAGGTTATAAGCAATCAACGGCATCATCACGTTGAGTTCCAGTTGTCCTGCTTGAGCAGCTAGCGCGATCGCTGAGTCGTAGCCCATCACCTGAAAACAGACCATTGAGGTCATTTCGGCCATCACCGGATTGTACTTTCCAGGCATGATCGAGGAACCTGGCTGCACCGGAGGCAATTGAATTTCCTTGAGGCCAGTTTTGGGGCCAGAGTCCATCAAGCGCAAGTCGTGAGAGATTTTGACGCAATCTTGAGCCAAATTCCGCAGTGCTCCCGAAACATTCACAAACGGGGCCATGCTTTGCATTGCGGCCATCAAGTGAGGTGCAGGACGCAGCGGTTGATCGAGCAACTGGGACAAAATTTGGGCTACGCGATCGCAATACTGGGGATGCGTATTCAGTCCAGTACCCGCAGCGCTGCCGCCCAAACCTAATACCATTAGATCCTGCGAGGCGGTTTCTAGACGAGTTAAATGATCGCTGAGGATCTGCGCCCAAGCTCGGAAATTTTCACCCAAGCGCACCGGAACCGCATCTTGTAAGTGGGTGCGACCCGATCGCACAATATCTTGGAACTCCTCGGCTTTAGTATCCAGTGCCGCGATCGCCCCAGACAATGCAGGATACAGAGTGTGCTCTAGCGCCAGCAATCCACCAATCCGAATAGCAGTGGGGATGACATCATTGGTTGATTGGCCATAGTTGACGTGGTCGTTAGGGTTGACCCGCTTATAATTGCCTTTCTCGTCACCCAACAACTCCAAGGCACGATTCGCCAAGACTTCGTTCACGTTCATGTGGTGCGAGGTGCCTGCGCCTGCTTGATACACATCCACCACAAACTGATCGCGCAACTTCCCAGACAGCACTTCATCGGCTGCTTGCACAATTGCTTGAGCGACCTCTGGCGTAATGCAACCTAGCTCACCATTGGCGATCGCGGTTGCCTTTTTAATCAGTACGCAAGCATCAACATAAGTTGGTAAGGGTTTGAGACCACTAATGGGAAAGTTCTCGATCGCTCGTAGAGTCTGAATTCCATAATAAGTTTCTGCTGGAATCTGTCGCTCTCCCATCGAGTCCCGCTCAATCCGGAAAGACATATTCCCTAGTGCATTCATCATGACTCCCCCATTCAATCCTGGTGTAAGCAGCGGCCAAAGCTTAAAATCCGCAAAATGCCTGAGACAGTTGAGACATTTGTCTGATTAGTTTATCTGTCTCCGCCTGCACTATAGAAGTACCCAAGCTGTATCTAAAATTTCAGGCTCAATCAGGTGTGAGCTTTAGGCCCGATCTGGAGTTATGGGCCTGGTGCCAAAGCACCTACCTGTAATCTCTAGAAGGCTACAGACAGAGCCGATTTGATAGGACTGGATAGGTTTGGCAAAGAACTGCGGAGCATGATTATTCAAATGGTAAGAACAGCAGAGCAAATTAATCCTGCCGCAGGCGAGCACGAATCTGCCACTCATCAGCTCACTCAGGTTGCAACGAGACAGACCGCAGAGCTTGCTCAAACCCTTAATGCTGGGGAACGAATCACACAATCTGTTCAAGCAGTAGCCGTCAACGCTCAGCAAGCTACCGAAATTGCAACGTTGACTGGGCTGCAAGGAACAGCCATAGATAAAACTGTCAAGCGTCTCCTCAAACTGCGCGAAACGGTGGCTTGTACAGCGAAGAAAGTGCAGCAACTTGATGAGTCTTCTCAGAAAATCTCGCAAGTCGTTTCGTTGATTCACCAAATTGCTCTACAAACCTCCTCATTGAGCATCAACCCTACTTTGGAGACAGCACCGCCTCAAGTTGGGGGTCTGGAACTGCATCCTGCATCAATAGAACTGGACATGGAGTTAATGAACTTAATGAAGGGTATCCAGATGGAAGATGCCCAGCGCAGCAGCATAGAACAGATTTTGGAGGCATCTCACCAGGTTGACCAATTAATGCAAACGATTGCTAAAGCAACGCTCTCTCATGCTCAAACGGCTCAAACAGTTGCTCAATTGCTCCAAGCGATCGCCTTCGCCCCAAAACCTCACCCTGAAACAGCTCAGATCGCTTCGAGCTCCCTTCCTGCATTCTCTAGCCCTATGAATTGTTGGCAGAACCTGTAAATACACGCAGTGAGCCTGAAAGCTCTAAGCAAGGTATAAGTTCTGTTGGATACTCATATAAGTTGGGTAGCTTAAGCTTATAAGCCCCATCACTAAACTGATATAACCTAGGCTAAATTTGAAGTCTAGCTTTCGGTCACCAGCAAATATTCTTATGATTAAGGCAGGCTCTACCTCATGCTGCGGTGCAATATGAGTCCAGATCAAGACTCTCGTGCCTGGTATAACCACGGAAACACCCTCTATGGGTTAGGCCGCTATGAAGGGGCCATCACTAGATATGACCGAGTGCTAGAGAAGCAACCGGATGATTTTGAGGCTTGGAGTTATCGCGGGTATGCTTTGTCCCACTTGCGGCGTTATGTAGATGCGATCGCTAGTTTTAGCCAAGCCATTGCTCTGCAACCAGATTTTGTCCTGGCTTGGCATGGCAAAGGCATTGCTCAAGCTCAAAGTCATCAATATGAGGGCGCGATCGAGAGCTTTACTAAAGCTTTAGAGCTAGAACCAGAAGATCCGAAAGCTTGGTATAACCACGGCAATGCTTTAGTGCGCCTGCGCCGACATGCCGAAGCCATCCTCAGCTTTGATCGCACGCTACATCTCAAGCCTGATTACTACAGAGCTTGGTATCACCGAGGAACCGCTTTAGCCGAGCTGACTTTTTATGAAGATGCGATTAGCAATTTCGACCGGGCTCTCATGATTAAAGCGAATTGCTACTACGCTTGGAATTACCGGGGTATTGCCTTAGCGAAATTAAAACGTTACAGCGAAGCGATTGATAGCTTTGACCAATCACTCGCGGCGAAGTCGCATAATCCAGGAGCTTGGTACAGCATGGCCCGCTGTTACATTGCCCAGGAAAATCTCAATCAAGCGTTTAAATGTTTACAGAAGGCAATTGAGCAAAGCCCGAATGTATACCGAACAATGGCTAAGATAGACGCTTGTTTTAAGCCAATCCGCCAAAGTCTAGACTTCCAAATTTTAGTGTTAGGAAGAAATAATTAATCCGGAAGGGATAATGTTATACAGGAATTGACTCAGTAATGTTTTAATTCCAATCTCGGTGATATGGACCAGAGTCAAGGGTCTCAGACTTGGTATAGTCAAGGGCATGTTTTGAGTGAACTCGGACGCTATGAAGGCGCGATCGATCGATACGATCGCGTGTTGGAGCTAAAACCAGACAATTATCAGGCTTGGTGCGATCGCGGCTATGCCTTAGAACATTTAGAGCGCTACGAAGAAGCACTTGTAAGTTTTGAGCGAGCTATTTCCTTAGCTCCTAAATTTGCCCCAGCCTGGCATGGCAAAGGCATTTCCCTAGGTAGACTGAACCGTTACGAAGAAGCGGTGGTTTGCTTCGATCGCATTATTAAATGGAGTCGCGATGACTACCGAGCTTGGTATAATAAAGGCAATGCTCTCAGTCATCTTTGCCAATATAAAGAAGCGATCGCGGCTTTTGACAAAGTTTTAGAATTTAAGCCTGACAAGTACCAGGCCTGGTACAAGCGCGGTGTAGCGTTGGCATATCTAGGGCGCTACTCGGATGCACTCACCAGCCTTGAAAATGCCGTGACGATCAAACCCCGTTGTCACTATGCTTGGAACTACCGGGGCATTGTGCTAATCAAGCTAGAACGTTGCCAAGAGGCTCTAGCTAGCTTCGAGCACTCTCTAAACAGTGAATCCTCCAATCCAAATGCCTGGTATGGCAAAGCCTGTTGCTACGCTTTGTTAGGGGATGTAGAGTTAACTATCAACAATCTGTATCGAGCTTTTGACCTTAGCCCCAACCTGCATCGACTGATGGCTAAAACAGAGCCCATTTTTAACGAGATGCAGCAATATGCGGAGTATCAAGCGCTATTTTGAGACTCGCGAGTTTGTAGCACGAGCTGCTGATCAGTTATTTGAGCAGGCTAGGCTCAGCAATGAGTCAGAATTCTTTGCTGGCCAATTCTAGTTATCGGCTCTAGTTATCGGCCAGATTATTCAACTTTCAGGTTGCTTAGTTTAAAGAAGTGTTTTATTGGTTAGCTTTAAGTACTTTTTTAGATCCAAAACTCAACTCTTGCTAAGTTTTCCTGTTAAAGCAGTCACTCAGCGACTATAGCAGTCTTAAAATGATTTATAAAATTGGTGGGCTGTGAGAGGCACACCCCATGTGGAATCGCGATCGCTACATAAATTAATGTATTTGTGACAGTCAAAGCAGTGACCTAAGGCAGAGACAGTAGTCTCCAGGTTTACTTATACTGGTAAAGACGTAAAAGCCCTAGCAAGTTTTGCTTCTGTCAGGATTAACTTCCTTTGATAGAAATTTGTCCCATCTGAGCCTTACTGCCCTATTAGCATTCAGCTCAGATTTACTGAATAATTCAAGCCATGCTTGACACAGGTCAACTTCCCCTCAGTGGCGAACCTCTACTCTGGTTTCAGCAGGGTCTTCTCTCTGCAACCCAAAAAGAGTACGAGCAAGCGGTTGCGAGTTATGACTGCGTTCTTAGAGTCAGACCAGATTGCTTTGATGTCTGGTATGAACGTGGTTTGGCATTAGAAAACTTAGGTACTTACAACGACGCGATCGCCAGTTACGATAGAGCACTACAACTGCAGCCCCCCAAAGATGTAGCTTGCGTAATCTGGCAAAATCGCGGCGATGCCCAGCAATATGGTTTGGGGCAGTATGCCGACGCGATTGCCAGCTATGACCGAGCGTTACAAGTTAATTCAGAACATTACCAAGCTTGGCAAAATCGCGGCAATGCTCTCTTATATGGGTTCAACCAATATGCCGAGGCGATCGCCAGCTATGACCGAGCGTTACAGCTCAAACCAGATTATTACTTAGCTTGGCGCAATCGAGGCAATGCTTTGATTGAACTTACTAGATATAGTGAGGCGATTGCCAGCTATGATCGAGCGCTAGAAATTGAACCTAACGACCAAGCGGCTAGTTATGGTCGTAGCTGTGCTCTGGAGCGATCGGGTCTAGCTTACAAGCAACCAACTACCAATCCTGTTTGGTATGGGCGGGGCTATTCAGAGTTAAACCCCTTAGATGAAGCTGCGATCGAAGCAAATGAAACATCCGTTTTTATTGCTCATCCAGGCACTAACCATACCCAGCAGCAACCAATTTTTGTCCTAGAAGATGAGCAGGGAACGAGAGAAATCACTCTTGAGAAATCTTCCTACTCCATCGGTCGCGACCCCAAAAGTGATATTTGCCTACACTCGCAGTTTGTGTCTCGGCAACATGCAACTTTGCTCAAGATTCTTCGAGATGACGGTACCTATATTTACCAGATTGTAGATGGTGCCTTAGGGGGTAAGCGCAGCACAAATGGTCTAATGATTAACGGTCGTAAGCATCGAGCGTGGGATTTAGCTCATGACGATGTTGTAGTATTCGGACCTCAAGTCCGAGCTTTGTACTTTACTTCACCCCAACCACCACTGGATTCTAGTCCGGATTAATACTTGCAGGCGGCTGTTCTTCGTGGTTTCTTTATCAGAATTCCACCCTTTTATTAGTAGCTTTACGGATCAAACCAGCAATCTGTGAGATGTTGGACTTACGCAACCAGAGCCTGAACTTGCCCAATTCACCGCTCTTCATCCTGGTAGGTCACCTTTCAGTTCAGGGTCGCTGTAATACTTCAGGCGACGACTCGCCTAGTCCTCAATCGTTTTGAATTCGAACTTTAGAGGGAGGGTGGTTTATTCGCTCGAGAGTTACAAAGCAAGGCGTGCCGCCTTATTTTTGGTCTAGGCGCAGGGTTCATCTCTCATAGCAAAGGTAGCCACCCAAAAAAACACTAATCTCAGAATCGATTCTGGGTGACTCCTGCAAGACACTTCTTGTAGGGTTCTACTGCCAGGGTTGAGAACTAAACCTAATTAGGACTTGGTTGAGTCGTAACATCAGCTATCTGTTTTGCTGATCAAGGGATGTGCTGCCGCTAATGCGAAGCTGAAGACCCTCAAGCTTTCTCAGACAACATCTAGCTAAAAATTACTTCAGAAAAA
Organism: Trichocoleus sp. FACHB-46; assembly: GCF_014695385.1. NCBI lineage: Bacteria > Bacillati > Cyanobacteriota > Cyanophyceae > Leptolyngbyales > Trichocoleusaceae > Trichocoleus > Trichocoleus sp. FACHB-46. The sequence goes on from NZ_JACJOD010000013.1 coordinate 411,274, forward strand.
CATCAATACATATTTATTGACACTGATACAAGTGAGTAAAGGGAGTTGACATGTCAGAACTGATTCAGGCCGTTCTAGACAACAATGAGAAGACGGATCTGCGCCAATTTCTTAGAGACCTACGCCAGCAAGAGCAGCGCTACCTATTACGCAACGAGATTTTGAATGCATTTTCGGCTTATTGTAGCCATCATGAAAAACCTGAACAGTTTTGCCATGGTTCTCATCTCGGTAAGCTGATTGCTTACACGCAAGAAATTATTTTGGATGAGGGGAGCTTCTGCTTCATTGTTCGTCCCAAAATTGCCAGCCAAGAAGTTTTTCGCCTCTCTGAAGATGACCTCACCGTTGATGTGATGACGGTACAAGAGTTGTTAGATATTCGTGACCTCTTGGTTAATCGCTTCCATCCCAACGAAGGGGATGTCTTAGAGCTAGATTTCCAACCTTTTTACGACTACTCGCCAAGCATTCGCGATCCCAAGAATATTGGTAAAGGCGTTCAGTTTCTCAACCGCTTTCTATCCAGTAAGTTGTTTCAAGACCCACAGGAATGGTTAGAAGCGCTATTTAAGTTTTTGAGTCTCCACCGTCACAACGGAACCCAGCTCTTAATTAATGAACGCATCAAAAGTCAGGGTGAGCTTTCTTCCCAGGTCAAAAAGGCTCTGCAATTTGTCAGTGGGCGTCCAGATACGGCTGCGTACGAAACCTTTCGCTTTGATTTTCAATCAATGGGTTTTGAACCCGGTTGGGGGAACACAGTGGGTCGGGTTAAGGAGACCCTAGAGCTTTTAGACGAACTAGTTGATTCCCCAGACCACCAAACTTTGGAAGCTTTCATCTCTCGGATTCCAATGGTGTTCCGGGTGGTTTTAGTGTCTCCTCACGGTTGGTTTGGTCAAGAAGGCGTATTGGGACGACCAGACACAGGCGGTCAAGTTGTCTACGTGCTCGACCAAGCCAAGAGTTTAGAGAAGCAACTCCAAGAGGATTTGTGTCTGGCTGGATTGGATGTGACAAAGGTAAAACCTAAGGTCATTATTCTCAGTCGGTTAATCCCCAATAGTGATGGCACTCGTTGTAATCAGCGCTTAGAAAAAGTCCACGGTACGGATAATGCTTGGATTTTGCGAGTTCCTTTCCGGGATTTCAATCCAAATCTGACCCAAAGCTGGATTTCCCGCTTTGAAATCTGGCCTTATTTGGAAACCTACGCGATCGATTCTGAGAGAGAGCTTCTGGCAGAGTTTGAAGGCCGACCTGACTTGATTGTGGGCAACTATTCAGACGGCAATTTAGTGGCCTTTTTGTTAGCCCGTCGTCTGAAAGTCACGCAGTGTAATGTTGCCCATGCTTTAGAGAAGTCAAAGTACCTGTTCAGCAACCTCTACTGGCAAGATTCCGAGGAGCAATACCACTTCTCGCTCCAGTTCACGGCAGACTTGATTGCTATGAACGCTGCGAATTTCATTATCAGCAGCACTTACCAGGAAATTGTAGGGACACCTGACAGCATTGGTCAGTATGAGTCTTACAAGTGCTTTACCATGCCAGAGCTTTACCATGTGGTGAATGGTGTGGAGCTGTTCAGCCCTAAGTTTAATGTGGTTCCGCCAGGAGTAAATGAAGCGGTTTACTTCCCCTATACCCGCAGCGAAGATCGCTTACCTGACGATCGCGATCGCTTAGAGGATTTGCTTTTCACGCTGGATGACCCAGAGCAGGTCTATGGAAAGCTTGATGATCCAAGCAAACAGCCTTTGTTTTCCATGGCGAGACTCGATCGCATTAAAAACTTGACTGGGTTAGCCGAGTGTTTTGGTCGCAGTCCAGAACTACAGGAGCGCTGCAATCTGATTTTGGTGGCAGGTAAGTTGCGGGTAGAGGATACAGCAGATCGCGAAGAAGCTAGCGAGATGGAAAAGCTCTATCGCATCATTGATGAATACAATCTTCACGGCAAGATTCGTTGGTTGGGGGTGCGTTTGCCCAAGACTGACTCCGGTGAAATTTATCGCGTCATCGCGGATCACCAAGGCATTTTTGTGCAACCAGCGCTGTTTGAAGCATTCGGCTTGACGATTCTAGAAGCCATGATTTCTGGTATACCCACGTTTGCCACTCAGTTTGGTGGACCCTTAGAAATTATTCAGGATCGGGTGAATGGCTTCTACATCAACCCGACAAAACTGGACGAAATGGCTGAGAAGATTCTGGAGTTTGTTTCTAAGTGCGAGCAAAATCCTGATTACTGGCAAGAAATCTCTAGCCGAGGGGTAGAGCGGGTTTACAGTACTTACACTTGGAGAATCCATACCACGCGCTTGTTGTCGCTGGCTAAGATTTATGGCTTCTGGAATTACACTTCTCAGGAAGACCGAGAAGATATGCTCCGCTACTTGGAGTCTTTGTTCTACCTACTCTTTAAACCCAGAGCTAAGCAATTGTTAGAACAGCACATGCATCGTTAAGCGGTTTAACTGAACTCAAGGTTTTTAACGGTAAGCGATCGCCTCCTATTTACGTTGCAGGAGGCGATCGCTTTGTTTTGCCGCTTATTTAGTACAGCTCCAGATTTTGATACTGCCGTCGGTACAACCGCTGGCTAAAGAACAACCATCCAGGCTAAAGCTAACTGTACTCACCCATTTGGCATGACCAGGCAGTAGACGGCTCCAAGACTTACCGAAGGTTCGAAGTAATCTGCCAGTTAGAGGACACCAAAGCTTCACCGTTTCATCGGCACTACCACTAGCTACGGTTTGTCCATCAGGGCTAAAGGCAACAGATAGAACATCACCTGCGTGTCCATTCAGAATTATTTGCAGTTCACCACTGGCCCAGTTCCACAGCCTGATTGTTTTATCCTCACTAGCACTGGCCAAGATAGAACCGTCCGGGCTGAAGGCAAGAGAAGTAACTCGATGGGAATGACCGACTAACGTACTTGAGAGTTCGCCTGTCTTAAGATCCCAAAGCTTGATAGTTTGGTCATAGCTACAACTCGCCAAAACTTGGCCTTGGGGATCGAACGCGACGCCACTGACTGTATCCGTATGCCCCAAGAAAGTTTGCTGCCACGTGCCTGTAGAGAGATCCCAGAGTTTAACGCTATTGTCATAGCTGCCGCTAGCTGCTATTTGGCCATCGGGAGCGATCGCGACAGTCTTAACTCCAGCCGTATGGTCTCTTAGGGTATGTAATAGAGTCCTGGTTCGTAGATCCCAAACTTTAATGGCGTCCTCATCAGCACTACTACTCACTAAGTAGGGATGGACTTCTTGGGCAGTTTCTAGCTGGTCATCTGGAGCGGTGCCAATACTGGCTAGCTTAGCGTTTATAGCTATAGAGCTAACAGCGATGGAACTGACAGAACCAATATGACTCGGAAAGCTATTAAGAAGTTTTCGGGTTTGTCGGTGCCACACTTTAATGGTGTGACCAGGTTGCCCACCCCAGGCAGAATGACCACAAATTAAGGTCTGTCCATCTGCACTAAAAGCAACGGATGACACCAAGGCTGGATAGACCGAGAAGGTGGACTGGAGCTGAGCCTGTTGCCAAGCTGAACCTACTTGGTTCCCAACCACTGAGCCATTGCCTTTTAGGGCATCCAGAACGGCTTGGGTCATTCCTGACTTTAGTTTTGAAGCAGTCCAAGCCGTTAAATCTACCAGACCACTCTTTTGAGAAATTTGCTTACCAGTCATTCAGGCTCGTTACTCCAATGAGTCAAGGGTGAGGAAGACAGACTTTCAAAGAAATGCCCTGAGCCACTCACTAGTCAGAAGTAGATTGGGTGCCTGAACAATGAGTATCCGGTTTTACTCAGCGATCGCATTTGAGCGCTCAGCTAAGATTTACACGCTTCAGAGCTTTTTCAAAGGTTCAGCCAGGTTCTTATCAGAAACACACCTGGCAAACTATATGTATGTTTCCCAACAAATTAGTAAAATCTGCTACCTAAATTTTTTACTACTGACTTAATAAAGTACTAAGCAACTCAGTGTCAGACTCATGACTTTGTCCTTGTGAGACATTGCTCTTAAAAATTAGGAGGCAAAGACATTAAGTTGCGTCTTTACCTCCAGAAATAGATTGAGAAGCTATAGCTCGTCTTGTAATTTCGCTAGATCAGACCCTCGACTACAGGGTGAAAGTAAAAAGCAAATCCTAGGACTAAGTAAGCAGCTAGGAGCAAAGTCCCTTCTAGCCAATTAGAGCGACCATCCGAACTAATCGAGTTGGCAATTAGAACAGCAACGGCAACGGCAACTAGCTCAAAAGGATTGAAGTTTAGGTCCATCGGCTGGTCCATCAGCCATCCTGCTAAAACCAACACCGGAGCCACAAATAAAGCAATTTGCAAGCTAGAACCGACCGCCACTGATACCGAAAGATCCATTTTGTTTTTCATGGCCACGGTCACAGCCGTTGCATGTTCTGCGGCATTACCGACAATGGGTAATAAAATCACTCCTGTAAAGAGGGAAGTCAACCCCAGGCGAGTTGTAGCGACTTCTAGAGTGTCCACTAGCAACTCTGATTCCACAGCAACGAGAAGCGTGGCACCTAACAAGACTCCGATCCACAAGGGTAAATTGACTTTATGCTCAGAGCCATCCGGGGCCAAGTTTGCCTCGGCAAGTTCTTCGGGGGCCAGTTCTGCCAGTCCTACATCGTAGAGATAGGTGTGGGTCCGCATGGAGAACAAGAGAGTCAGGCCATAAACCACGATTAAAACTAGAGCTACAGCGATCGATAGCTTCTGAATAGTGATGGGGCTGATCCCGGTTGAGGTGACATTCACTGCGGTGGGTAGCAGCAGAGCAATCACGGCCAGGTTCATCGAAGACGCGTTTACCCGCGCCACAATAGGTTGAAATTCCTGCTCTTTGTAACGCAACCCACCCAGCAGCATCGAGAGGCCCATCACGAGGAGTAAGTTGCCAATGATCGACCCCGTAATGCTGGCTTTGACAACATCAATCAATCCTGCTCGCAAGGCGACTAAAGCAATAATCAGTTCGGTAGCATTGCCAAAGGTAGCATTGAGCAACCCACCCAAAGAAGGCCCAGCCACAACCGCAATTTCTTCGGTAGCGGTGCCCATCCAAGCGGCTAGGGGTAGAATTGCTAACCCAGCGGTGATAAAAACCACTAGCGATCCCCAGTCCAACAAATGAGCGGCGATCGAAATGGGCACAAAGATCAGTAATCCAGTAAAAACTATGTCTTTAATTGTCATTAAGGTTGAACGCTATAGATTTGCAGTTAGGTGAACGAATCCCGACTCTAGAATACCCAACACCGCACCGGGTGCTAATTTCGGCTCACTATCTTCCCAAAAGCCACTATTCCAAGCCCAAATTAAGTAACAAAACCTTGCTTTTGGTGTTTTACGCGCAATTCTTGTTGTGAATCCTTAACTGACTGTTAAATTTATCTGGCCTTTACGGTTCAATCGGGCTATGTTACCCAGCAATGTTTTGCTAGCTTTCGCGCCTTGCATCGCCGTCTGGTCTTTGATCCCCGAAAAGCCTAATTCTCAAGGCTCAGTTTCAGGACGCTTAGATTGTGCTTTTAGTCAGATTGTTTAGTCGTTTACTCTTAGATAGAGTGCTACCTGAATCTTCAAACAGCCTTGGTGCGATCGCAGCTTACCTGTCGTTCTCTGTGCGTTACCTTCTCCAGAAACCACTGGTCAAGCCAAGCTGACGCCCATTAATTATTCCTTTCACATCTCACAAGATCACATCTCACAAGGCTTGTTGCTATTGCTAACTCCTGCCATAACACCGTGGTTCCGTGGTGGCTAGGTAAGTTATTTCTGTCTCGCTCCCTTCTTTATTTGGATAGACCTAAGATGACTTCACACTCCGATGCTTTCACCTCAGAGCATGAGGAATCTGGGCTGATAGATTTAGCTGAGTTCTCACCATCTCGTAAGGGTGAAGCCACCCATTCTGGCTCCATCACTACTCAGGTGTCTCCTGGAAATGATCCCCTGCAAACGGCATTGGGAGTCTACGTGACAGTCCATGGTCATTTTTACCAGCCGCCCAGAGAAAATCCTTACCTAGATGCGATCGAGCGGCAACCTAGTGCAGGGCCGTTTCACGACTGGAATGAGCGGATTCATCATGAATGCTACCGTCCCAATGCCTTTGCCAGAGTGCTAAATGACCAAGGTGAAGTAACTGGGATCATTAACAACTACGAGTATTTGAGTTTTAACATTGGCCCCACGTTGATGAACTGGATAGAGCGTCATGACGTGGAGGTGTATCAACGGATTGTGGAAGCAGACCGCAAAAGTTGCGATCGCCTGAATGGTCACGGCAATGCGATTGCTCAGGTCTATAACCACATCATCATGCCCTTGGCGAATGAGCGAGACAAATACACCCAAATTCGGTGGGGCAAAGCAGATTTTCGTTCTCACTTCGGTCGTGATCCCGAAGGCATGTGGCTGGCAGAAGCAGCAGTAGATTACCCAACTGTTGAGGCTTTGATTGCCGAAGGGATTCGCTTCATTGTGTTGGCTCCTTCCCAAGCAGAACGTTGCCGCCCCTTCCCGCGTGAACATCAACCGCACCCACAATGGCATGAAGTGGGAGGCGGTCAGATTGATCCCACCCGTCCCTATCGCTGCTTCTTACCGGGGGGCAATCCCAATTACGATTACATCGACATCTTCTTTTACGACGGTCCCATCTCACGGGATATGGGCTTTAGTGATGTCCTCTACAACTCCAATCATTTTGTGGGGCGGATTGGTCAAGCCGTACGCGGGGATCAACGGCCTGCTCAAGTCCTTTCGGTTGCGACCGATGGCGAAACCTTCGGCCACCACAAAGGCGGCACAGAGAAAACCCTGGCCTATGCCTTCCTGAAAGAATTCGCAAATCGTGGTTGGACTGTCACTAACTTTGCTCACTACCTCAGTATTAATCCCCCGACTTGGGAAGTAGAACTCAAGCCTGTGACTGCTTGGAGCTGTGCCCACGGGGTCGATCGCTGGCAAGACGACTGTGGCTGTGGTGGTGAAGGCGGGGTTTGGCACCAGAAATGGCGGCGACCTTTGCGAGATGCTTTGGATTGGCTGCGGGAGCAGTTAATCAAGGTCTACGAGGACAGCGGCAAAAAGTTTTTCCGTGACCCCTGGCTTGCCAGAGATGAATACATTCAGGTGATGCGCGATCGCAGTGCCAGCAATATTGAGCGCTTCATGATCCGCCATCGCACCCGCAAGCTAAGCGCTGCCGACCAAGTGGATGCCCTGCGCCTGTTAGAAATGCAGCGTCATGCTCTTCTGATGTATACCAGTTGCGGCTGGTTTTTTGAAGAGTTGTCCCGACCGGAAGGAGTGCAAATTCTTCGCTATGCGGCACGGGCACTAGAGTTGGCAGGTGACGTGGCAGGCGTGCAGTTAGAGAAGGGATTTATCAAGCGCTTAGGCACAGCGCCTAGCAATATTGAATATTTCCGGCATGGATCTGGGGTGTACCGCCATTTGGTGACAACTGCGCAAATTACGCTAGAGCAGGTGGCAGCCCACTATGCCATTAGTTCTTTATTCACCACTTACCCCTCAGAGCACCGAGTTTACTGCTACACCGCTCATCAACTCGACTACCAATTGCAGCGCATGGGATCGCTGACTTTGGCCGTTGGGCAGGTACAGCTCGTTTCTGAAATCACATGGGAAAGCACTCACCTGACCTTTGCGGTGCTGCATCTAGGCGGATGGGACTTCCACTGCTGCATTCAAAACTTTTCGGGACGGCGGGACTACAGTCGACTCAAAGACAGTTTGTTCGGCGCTTTAAAGCAGGCCAGCGCTGCCCAGACTATTTTGGCGATGAATCGCATTTTTGGGGATCAGTCCTACAACTTACAGAACCTGTTTGAGGAAGAACGCCACCGGATTATGCAGTTGCTGACCCAAGAAACTCTGCTCCGTCTGGATCAGCTCTACACGCAGGTTTACCGAGATAACTACGGCGTATTGATGGCCTTCCATCGAGACAAATTGCAGGTACCGCAAGAATTGCAAGTTGCCGCAGAGATTGCCTTGACGAACCGAGCGATCGCCGCCTTGCAAGCTCTAGAGCAGGAAATGAGCGATCCTACGACTGCACCACCCCCTTGCCTCGGCCACATCGCTGAGCTAGAAGCGATCGCGACTGAAGCGAACCATTTGCACTGCCACTTGAACCTGACCGCAGGCAAAGAAATTCTGGAGCGCTTAATCTTGCGATCGCTCTGGAGTATGCTGCACAACTTCACTCCAGAAGCGATCGCAGATGAGATGAAGCAACTACAACGCTTGCTAACAACTGGGAAGCAACTGAAACTGGCCCTCTCAATTGACCGGGCTCAAGAGCTTTATTTCTCATTTTTGCAAAGTCACATTTTGCCTGTCTGTGTCGATTTACTACAGCGACAGGCTCAGGGGCAGAGCGGAGATAAACTTCAGTTCCATCTCAAAGATTCTGCAACCCCTATTAACTTAAATGGCCTACAGCAACTACTCCAACTCGGCCCCGTTCTACTGGTAGATACCAGCGATTGGCTAGTTCAGTTAGCAGCCATAGTTAGTTAATTACTGGTTGGCAAGCTGAGGGCAAAACTATGGGGCAGTCCTTTGGGATTGCCTCAGCGAGTGGCTAAAGATAAATAAAGTCAGGGCGCTCTAAAAATTCGGTAGGAAGCTCACTCCTTGTGCCCTCTTCCATGTTCTTGAACAGAATTGTAAAGGCTCCTGCCCCTAAACCTGAATGGGGCCACATGCGATAGCAGGGAATGTCTGTTAAGTGGGACTGTGCCGCAACCAAATGGGGGACGACCAAAGCTTGAAACTGAGGAAATTTAGCTAAAAACCACTCACTCACCTGCTCATTTTCCTCGGGTGAATAAGCACAAGTCATATAAGCTAAATAGCCTTGAGGCGCGACCAACTTTGCTGAGTTTGCCAGAATTCGTTTTTGTCGATTGGCATTTTTATTAATCAAAATTGGATGGAAGCAACCTGGGGCTTTACTGCCTTTTGCCAATAAAGACTGACCTGTACAAGGAGCATCTACCAAGACTAGTTGAGCAGTATTAGGAATTAGCTCAGCCAGCACTTGCGAATCTAAACTAAGGGCGATCGCAGGGCTAATATGGCAGCGTTTTAGATTAGAAATCAAAGCTCCCTTGCGCTTCCCAATCACCTCATTACTAATCAGCAACCGAGGTTGTAGTGTGGTCCAAGCAAAGACACTCTTACCTCCCGGTGAGGCACACATATCCAAAATCAGATCAACAGGTTGCTCGATGGTCAATAAAGTGGAAGCAGCAAAAATTGAAGAAAAATCTAGGCAATAGAAGTTCCCGGCATCGTGGAGAGGATGCTTGCCTGGCTTTTCATCTAAGACCAGTCGTTCAATAAAATTTGGTTGCCAAAGCGTCGGTGGCGCTAATTTAAATGGTGATATCTCAGGCTGTGCTTGACACCACAAAATAGCTGGATTGAAGGGCTGAGGATTTACCAAAGCATTGATAAATTTCTCTTGATAAACTTCATCTTTGAATAAGCGCTGGCTAAATTTAACCAACAGATTAGAAGGCTTTTCCATAACACCCTATATAGCCAAATCACTATAGCTAAATCAATAAGAGGAAGCGCAACTTTAGAGGTAGATTGTGAATGGTAACGTCTGAGGTCATTAAGTGGCAGTAGTAGCGATAGGCGTTGTTTGAGAAGTGATCAACCAATCCTGAGTTTTTTCCATTAACAGCGTGGCGCTAGTGGCTGGGGAAGCATCGGCAATGTCTATCGAATGAATCGGGACACCTCGCCGTTGCAAATCATGGGTATAGGTTTTGTCGTAATAGTCCAAAACTAAATCAATTGCAGTAGTCAAGTCACCTTGATGAATCGCTTCGACGGCTTGTTGAGTCCGCAAGCCACCTAGCTTTTTTCGTAAACGTTCCGTGGCTTCTATGAGTTGTTCTGGTTTGACCGAACCATAGACCTGGCGCAAAATCTCAATTCGTTTAGGGCGCGATCGCAGAATTTGCAACACAGGGGCCTGGAGCATTTGCTGAAAGATTTCGTCTGGAATCCGACACAGCCCAATCCGCCGACTTTCCGCCTCAATCCACACAGGCCGTTGGTGATTAAATTGGCTCCAAACCAAAGCAATGTGATTCTCAAATTGCTCGGTCGTGGGTTGAGCGGGTAACCCCAAACTGCCGTAGCTACTGCCTCGATGGTTCGCTAAGTCTTCTAAGTCCAGAACTTGCTCTCCCTGTTCTGCCAGGGCCGCTAAGATTTCTGTTTTGCCAGTGCCTGTCATCCCTCCCAAAATTGCCAAAGTTTTTGGAGTAGCCAAGGTGGAGCGCACCCAATGACGAAAGTTTTTGTAGCCACCGCGCAGCAGAGTGACCTGAAAACCTGCCGTTTCCAGGAGCCAAGTCATGCTGTTGCTCCGCATCCCGCCTCGCCAGCAGTGCAATCGCACCCGACGATCAGGGGCTAGGGCTTTGGCTTGAGTCACAAAACCAGCGAGTTTGGGACCGACGATCGCCAGACCTAATTCAATCGCTGTTTCTTGTCCCTGCCGTTTGTAGCACGTACCCACCTCGGCCCGTTCGTCATTACTAAACAATGGGAAACTCTGCGCACCCGGAATGTGCCCCTGAAAAAATTCTCCTGGGCTGCGAACATCCAGAATCAGGCCAGGGCAATGCAAAAACTCAGCAACATCAACGACTTGGCGCATGAATCAAACCAAACAGCAAGCAACCCTACAGTTCGATCGTAATCGGCTCAGGGGATGAAGTGGAGGGGAGAACGCCGCCGATCGCCCGACTTTGCCAATAACCCAATAACTGAAGAGCGCTAATACAATCACTGGCTCGCTCTGCGGGAACAGCAGCAAGCAGACCACCAGAAGTTTGGGGATCAAAGAGTAAAGCGGATTCTGGGCGATCGCTAACTTTAGACCAATTTTGCACCTTCAAGGCAGCCCGTAAGTTTTGGGGTTGCAGAGAACTGACAATACCTTGTTCTACAACCGTTCTGGCCCCTGCCAACAGCGGAATCGCTTCCAGCTTCACTTCCACCGCGACTTGAGAAGCTTGGGTCATCTCAGCCAAGTGTCCTAACAGCCCAAACCCCGTAATATCTGTGCAAGCGCTGGCTTGATGTTGCATCAAGCATTCAGCCGCCGCTTGATTCGACTGCAACATTGACTCTACCGCCGCATCAATCCAACGACCTTTGGCTCGGCGCTGCATATCTGCCGCAAACAAGGCTCCCGTTCCTAACGCTTTGGTCAAAATCAGAACTTGTCCGGGCTGCGTTCCCGTTTTTCTCAAAAGGCGATCGCGCTCAGCTAAACCATTGCAAGACAAGCCAAACGCCAATTCTGCTCCTTCTGTCGTGTGTCCCCCAATCAGCGCTGCGCCTGCCTGATGCAAAGCTTTGAGTGCTCCAGACAGCAACTGGTAGAGCGTTTCCTCGACCTTGGCTTCGAGGGCATAGGGAACCGTCGCGAGCGCCAAAGCACTTTGCGGCACAGCCCCCATCGCAAAAATATCGCTGAGGCAATGATTGGCGCTAATTTGACCAAACACAAACGGGTCGTTGATTAAAGAGCGAAAGTAATCGATGGTTTGTACCAAAACTCGATCAGCAGGTATCTGCAAGACGGCTGCATCATCTGGGGCATCTAACCCAATGAGAATATCGGCGCGATCGCTAGGCTGGGGATATTCTTGCTGAATGCGCTGGAGGACTCGCTCTAAAACGCTGCTACCAACCTTGGCTCCACAGCCACCACACCGCATGAGATTTTGAATTTTACTATTAGATTCTGGCTGTAACTGTGCAGTAAGAGTTGAGGCGGGCTGCTGCATCATCTCTGGCAGTTGACTGAAGCGCTCCATAAACCGCCGATCGATCGCGTCTTTGAGTTGCCACAACCAAGGAGCCTCGTACCCCAACGATCCCCACGAGGCGATCGCTGCATTGTGTTGATTGGAGTCAGAGTCTTCACTGGTGCCGATTAAGCTGAGATAACGCTTCTGGGGAATATAGGGCTTGAGCGGCTGGCCTGATAAGGTTCGGCGCAAATTCTCAAACAAGGGCTTGCCTTGACGCACTGCAAACACCCCAGCTTTAGGTCGGGGATGATTTTTCACTGTGGCGATGTCACCGGCGGCAAACACGAAGGGATGAGAGAGCGATCGCAGATTTTCATCCACTCCAATAAAGCCTTGAGCATCGGTAGCTAAGCCAGATGCTTTTACCCAGTTTGGTGCCGCAGCCTGCGTGACCCAAAAAGTATAGTCACAAGCAACCGTCAAACCCGATTCACACCTAACTTGATGTGCCTGGACTTCAGTGACTGTTTCTCCAAGGTGGAGATGAATGCCGCGCTGAGCCAGGATTTTGTAGAAGCGATCGCTCACCCAACGGCTATACCCTGGCATCAAAACGGTTCCGCGCTGAAATAAATGCAGGGATAGATTTTCTGGGGGTTGTTGCGATCGCCTCAGAACTTTGTGCAGATGTCGCTGGACTGCAAGCGACAGTTCCACGCCACCCGCGCCACCTCCGATAATTCCGATGCAGATTGGTTTCTCAGGATTTTCTACCACCTGCTCAATCAGCTGATCCCAATGGTCTAGAAAGCGACGAATTGGCTTGACTGGAATACTCGACTCCAGAGCCCTAGCAATGTCTGGAATCGTCGGGGTACTACCAATATCAATAGAAACGACATCGAAAGCCACAGGCGGGCGATGGGCACAAATCACTCGCTTGTTTGGTAAGTCCAAGCCCACCACGCGATCGAGATACAGTTGCGCTTGAGCAAATTGAGCGAGGGGTCGCAGGTCGATATGGCATTCATCGTGGCTATAAAAGCCCGCAATATGTCCAGGCAGCATCCCGGAATAGGGAGTGTCTGAGGCTTCTGTCAGAAGCGTAATCCGCACCCCAGAAAGAGGTTGCATACCCAACATGCGTAAGGCGATCGCATGGCTATGACCTCCACCCACTAGCACCAAATCTTTGACGATCGGCTCAGAGACTGGGTTCATCATCAGCATCAGTAGCAGGCGTTACGGGAGGGACTGGATCATAGCCACCCGGATGGAAAGGGTGACAGCGAGCAATTCGGCGCAGTGCTAATCCACCACCTCGCCAAGGGCCAAACCGCTCTACCGCTTCCAATGCATACTGAGAGCAAGTCGGGTGAAAGCGGCAAGCAGGCAGCAACAGTGGCGAAACTAAAATCTGATAACCCCGAATTGACCCAATGATTAAGCGCTTCATAACTTCCATTTTAAGCCGCTTGCTTTGTCTGTATTTCTCCCTGACCGTCCCGAACGACGGCATAACAGGTAGCTTCAGACTAATTTGACATAGCCTCTTTCTTGTTCTTAAAACAGGGTCTATACTGGGATCTTTGGGTAAATTTTAGTTGAGGAAGCTACATGTCGCGATATAGAGGCGCTCGCCTCAGAGTTGTGCGTCGTTTGGGTGACCTACCTGGCTTGACTCGGAAGTCTCCCAGAAAGGCATATCCACCTGGACAGCACGGTCAAGAACGCAAGAAGAAATCTGAATACGGTGTCCGTCTAGAAGAGAAGCAAAAGCTGCGCTTCAACTACGGTATCACCGAGAGACAGCTACTCCGCTATGTGCGGAAAGCTCGTCGGGCTGCGGGTTCTACCGGACAAACCCTGTTGCAGTTGCTAGAAATGCGCTTGGACAATACCGTTTTCCGTCTCGGTATGGCTCCTACGATTCCTGCTGCACGTCAGTTGGTCAACCACGGTCACATTACTGTGAATGGTCGTCCCGTAGATATCGCTAGCTATCAGTGCCGTCCCGGCGAAGTCATTGGTGTTAGAGACCGCGATCGCTCTCGTCAGTTGATTGAACAAAATCTACAGTATCCTGGCCTCGCTCACCTGCCTAGCCACTTAGAGTTCGACAAAGGCAAACTCACTGGCAAGGTAAATGGTGTGATTGAGCGGGAATGGATCGCACTCCAAGTCAACGAACTGCTTGTGGTTGAGTACTACTCTCGCCAAGCTTAATCGTTCAGAACTCTTTTCAGCATTCTTGTGTTACCGCGGCATTGAAATATTTGATCAGTAGCTCCCGAACCGTCATTTGGGAGCTTTTGATTTTTTTAAGCCTTAGTTTTTGGATTATTTTGGATTAGCCGCCAATTTGAGACATCGTGCGACTATAAGCACCCGACTGAGTTCCAGAGTCGCGTTGCTTGAAGTTAATTTCGGGCTTGAGTTGCAGAAGTTTTCTGACTTGAGCACGTAACTGAGTGGTAGATACCCCAGAGCGCAAAGCAGTTTTTAAGTCAATTTGCTCATCTTCGTTCAGCAGACAGGGGCGTAGCCAACCATCGGCAGAGAGCCGCATGCGATTGCAGCGATCGCAAAAACACTCGGACATTTGACTAATAAAGCCTAGGGTTCCTTGGGCTCCAGGAATACGAAAGACATCAGCGGGGCCGTTTCCTCGCACTTCCCCTTCCGTCAGACCCCAGCGATCGCGAATCTGCTGTCTTAATTCCTCTGAAGCAATCCAACCGCGATCGCCAAACAACGAAGCATTGCCAATCGGCATAAATTCAATAAACCGGATGTGCCACTCGCGATCGAGGCTCAGAGCCGCCAAGTCTAAAACTTCTTGGTCATTTACGCCCGGGATCACCACGACATTCAGCTTCAGCGGGTTAAACCCAACTCGATGAGCCGCTTGAATACCGTCCCAAACTTGCTGCCAACGCGATCGCCCCCGATGACCAATAATCTTGTCGAAGGTTTCTGGCTCTAGAGAATCCAAACTAATATTGATTCGTCGCAAACCCGCATCGTAAAGCTCCTGCGCTAGGTCTGCCAACAAAAAACCATTGGTGGTCATGGATAGATCTTGAGTTTCTGGCAAAGCCGCGATCGCCCTAACAATATCCACCACCCCTGGACGAATCAAGGGTTCGCCTCCAGTCAAGCGAAACCGAGTAAACCCAACTGGAACAAACACTTCGTTGATTAAAGTGAGCAACTCAGCATGAGTTAGCAAGTTTTGCTGAAGTGCGTACTCTAAGTCTGTCCCCTCCGGCATGCAGTATAGGCACCGGAAATTGCAGCGATCGATCAAGCTGATGCGAAGGTAATCTACCTGATTCATCTACAACTGGTATCCCCAGACAACCTATTCTATTGAGTCAGGAATAGGTAATGGATGTCTTTATTGTGCCTGATCTGGGAAGGTGGTGGCTTCTACTGCTACAGCTTGTGGTTTGAGGAGTAGGGGCGATCGCTTCGGTATTCTCAAGGCGTTACTCAAACTCTGTGCGAGAGCTTGCACCGCCTGGCGAACTGAACGTGGACGTTGCTCCCGGACAAATAGCAAGGGCAAAATTGCCGCTAAGCGAATGACGCTAGAGAGGGCAAACAGCCCCAAGATGCCACCAGAGTTGGTGAACTCGATCAGAAATCCTCCTGCGGTCGTTCCTAAAGCTCCGCTGACTCCTGCTACAGCCCCGGCGATCGCGAAATAGGTAGCCTGATGCTGGACGGGTGCAACTCCTAGCTGAATGTTATTGATGCACAGATCGATCGCGGCCCAAGTACCTCCCGCCAGAATATGCAGTAGCGGAAACCAAACGAGTAGGGATGTTAAATCAGTCCCTGTCCCCAGCCACAGCAAGGGAGTAACCGCAACTAAAATGCCCACTAATACAAGGATCGGTCGATTCCCAATGCGATCGGCTAATCTGCCCCACAGCACCAGCATGAGTAAATTAGCTCCCGCTCCCAGGCTCGTATAAGTAGTCACCCAATTGACATCTAAGGACAGGGTATCCAACAGATAAATGTTAAAAAAAGGAGCGCTTAAGTTGACTGAGAAACCCCACAAGGCAAAGTAGAGCAAGAACATCAAGAAGTTTCTGTCTTGCCAAAAGCTTTTACTCTTAGAAGGCTCAGCTGCTGCAACTGCATCCAAATCAGCAGATTCCTGGGCCAATGAGTCAGCATGTTCTTGTTGCTGCGCTTGAGGATTGACATCCACCATCCAGTACTGAAACCCAATGCTCACCAAGCCAACAATCACGCCCAAGAATAGCAACACCCCATACCCTTGGATGCTACCTCCTGGCCAAGCCGTCACCGCCAGCCCCACCAAAGGGACACTAAGCAGGTTAGTCAAGCTAATGGCACTATTGCGAATACCAAAATAGCGTCCCCGTAGTTGTCGAGGTACTAGCGCTGCCACCCAACTGAACCAAGAGGCTCCCCCCAAAGCTCCTAAGAAATGAGTCAGCACAACGATCGCCAAAGCCCATTGCACTAAAAGATGGGGAGGAGTTGGCTGAAGACTGGCGACTCCAATGCCAAGGACCAGAATCAACCAGAGCAATCTAGCCGGAGCATAAATCCACAAACCGTAGCGGTGGCGGCTGGTAGTGCGGTTGGCTAAGTAAGCTCCCAAAGGTTGCAGCAGATTGGCTAGCAGTGGAATTGAGGCCAACATCCCTAGCTCTACAGGACTGGCATCCAGCTCCACCAAGAAGTTGCTGAGTAAAACCCCACCTGCCACATTCGAGAAGATGGTCGCAAAAACACCATCTAGGGTAGAGGCTCTGAGGCTAGTCCGAATTGCTTGCTTAGAAGGTTTGCGAGAGATCGTTATAGATTCCGGATCGGCAACCGGATCTAAAATCCCAGATACAGGAACCGCTGCCACCTCAACAGTTGTCAAATCCACTGCTTGTCTCAGCATGCTGAAGCTAGAAATCTTGATTTGTTAAATATTTTTACTAAGTTTGTAAGCGCAATACCATCAGCCTGTGGTTAAGGCTGCTCAATTCTTTTGACAGTATTTTGGGCGATCGCCCCTAAACACCATCCAGGCGAAAGATATCTTGCTCAAAGTATTGGAATAATTCCTAAACCTCTCAGCCGCTTGCCCAAAGGTTTTAGGCTGTACGCGGTCCTAAGCAGTCTGCTGCGTTCGCATTTCTAGGTCAGTACTGCCAGCTACATAACTCATGCGTCGTGGAACAGGGATGTTTACCGGGATTTTAGCCGCCGCTTGAGCCGCTACTGCTTGAGCTGCCACTGATTGCTTCCGAGCCCAACTGTTGGTACGCAAAAACAGCTCAAATTCCTGCTTGCACAAGTCGCTCCAAGTTCCTAAAGTCGCGGCACGCTGACGACCCCACTCCGTTTCCAAGGCCACCCGCGTCACCCGGCTCATGGACCAGATAGATAGAGATTTGTTCAAGCTCGTCGCCAGCTTAATTCCTGCTAACAGGACGCTCACTCCTGCTGGCTCTACTGCCTCTACATGCAACAAATCTACAATCACTGCACTCGCTGCCCCTGCCAGTGCCTGCTCTAGCTCCTGTTGAAATCCTGGACTACTAGCCGTGTTTAAACAACCCTGCGGTTGCAGCACAACAGTAGGAGTCGTAGCCTCCTCTTCTACGCCGATCGCATCGGAGTTAAGAGTATTCGTAGTCGAGTTTATGACGGTTTTCATTGGGGTCTCCAGGAAACGTCACAAGAGAGGCGGCATTGAGGCTGGACGTTGAAACCCCAACTGCCAGAGGACAGACTCCTCCATATCCAATCTGAACCTAAAATTCTTATAAAGAAACTGTGATCAATCACTTACTTTTCGTGATTTTTGTCACAAAAGTATATTCACGGAGTTGGCCCGAGGATTTTTTACTTGACCGAATTACGAGCTGGATACACGCTGCCTGTCTTTGCTGCCGCTGCCGCGATCGCTGCCTTACGATGGCTCCGCCAAGGCCCCCAAAGCATCTCTTCCGTTGACCTAGATTTAGTCGAGCCTGCTGAAACGGTGACAATTCCCATTGCCCAGGTGGCTGGACTCACGTCCAACTCGGCTCTAGCGATCGCCCACAGCGACCCTGGCGATAACTTAGACCTGACTCGCGATACCCCTATTTGGGCTTTAGTCGAGTGGGGCGCTGTAGACCAGCCAGAGGTAGTAGTGATTCAAGGTGGGGAAGGTGTGGGACGACAGATTAAGGCTGAAAACCAAGAGAATCAGGCAGCGATCTATGCCTATGCTCAGCGGCTTTTGCACACTAACTTGGAGCGGCAGTTAACTCTAGGCGAAAAAATTCGAGTCACCATTATTCTGCCAGGGGGACGAGCTTTAGCAGAGCGTACTTCTAACGCAGCCTTTGGAGTCGTAGAAGGATTATCTCTCCTTGGCACTACAGGTATTTCTCAGCCTTTGAGTGCCCCTGGACAACTCAAAGCATTTAGCGAAGCGCTACACACCAAGCAATCTTATTTCGATGGCTTGGTCTTCTGCGTGGGAGAGAACGGGCTAGACTTAGCCACTCAGATAGGTATCAACCCGAATCGTTTGGTTAAAACTGCGAACTGGCTCGGTCCTATGTTGGTCGAAGCAGGCTTAGCAGGAGTACAAGCGGTTCTGTTATTTGGCTATCACGGCAAATTAATTAAGTTGGCTGGCGGCATCTTTCACACTCATCACCATGTCGCTGACGGGCGCTTGGAAATCTTGACTGCTCACTGTGCGAACCTAGGACTACCGAGCGAAACCCTACCCACCGTCTTTGCCAGTTCTACAGCTGAAGCTGCTTTAAACTACTTGCGATCGCTCGACACCAGCTCTGGCACTAATTGGGTGCCACAAGTTTATGGGGCGATCGCCCAACAAATTGATCAGCGCTGCCAAGCCTACATCTACACCCATAGCGAGCGCACTGTTCAAGTTGGCTCAATTTTGTTCGATCGCGATCGCCACATTTTAGTGCGAAGCGAAATCGCGCAGAAATTATTGTCCCAAGTCTGTTAATCTAGCTTAAATGCGCGTACACTTGATTTAAAAGTAAAGAAATTTTTAGGATTCGTTTTTGGCATTGCTTTTGTGCTTTAGGCACGCCATAGCAAGGGTTTATCTCTACATCTACCCCAACTGCATCAGGATACGTCCGTGACTCTACAGACTGAACCAGTGATTCAAGCTGAAGATTTAAAACAGCTGGATCGACAAATTATTGTCATTTTAGACTTCGGCTCTCAGTACTCAGAGCTGATTGCTCGTCGGATTCGCGAAACTCAGGTTTACTCTGAGGTCATCTCTTATCGCACCACGGCGGAACAGCTACGGCAGCTCAACCCCAAAGGCATTATTCTCTCTGGCGGTCCCAGCTCGGTCTATGACCAGGGCGCTCCTCAGTGTGATCCAGAGATTTGGCAGTTGGGCATTCCAGTTCTGGGAGTCTGCTATGGCATGCAGTTGATGGTGCAACAGCTCGGTGGCGAAGTGGAGCGGGCCGATCGCGGGGAATATGGCAAAGCAGCTCTCGTGATTGATGATCCCACTGACTTGCTCACCAATGTGGACGATGGCACCACGATGTGGATGAGTCATGGCGACTCGGTGACGAAGTTACCAGATGGCTTTGAATTGCTGGCGCACACAGATAATACTTCCTGTGCGGCGATCGCTCACCACGAGAGGAAGTTGTATGGCGTGCAATTCCACCCAGAGGTGGTGCATTCCCTCGGCGGCATGCCGTTGATTCGCAACTTTGTTTATCACATCTGCCAAGCAGAACCGACTTGGACCACCGCTGCTTTCGTCGAACAATCGATTCGAGAAATTCGGGCCAAGGTTGGTGATAAGCGAGTGTTGCTGGCTCTCTCTGGTGGCGTTGACTCTTCGACGTTAGCTTTCTTGATGCACCGAGCCATCGGCGATCAGCTCACTTGTATGTTTATCGATCAAGGTTTCATGCGCAAGTATGAGCCAGAACGATTGGTGAAGCTGTTTGAGGAGCAATTCCACATCAATGTTGCCTACGTCAATGCCCGCGAGCGCTTCTTAGCCGCAGTGGATGGAATTACCGATCCTGAAGAAAAGCGCAAGCGGATTGGTCATGAGTTCATCCGCGTATTTGAAGAAGAATCCAGACGGCTAGGGCCTTTCGACTACTTAGCTCAGGGTACTCTCTACCCGGATGTGATTGAGTCTGCGGATACTAATGTTGATCCAAAGACAGGCGAACGGGTAGCAGTCAAAATCAAGAGTCATCACAACGTCGGTGGCTTACCTAAAGACTTGTGCTTCAAGCTGGTTGAACCCCTCCGCAAATTGTTTAAGGACGAAGTGCGGAAGTTGGGCCGCTCCGTTGGTTTACCTGAAGAAATTGTGCAACGGCATCCCTTTCCTGGGCCTGGTCTCGCCATCCGCATCCTAGGAGAAATCACCGAAGAGCGCTTAGAAATTCTCCGTGACGCAGATTTAATTGTGCGTCAAGAAATTAATCGGCGCGGCATTTACCACGATTTCTGGCAAGCCTTTGCTGTATTGCTGCCAGTTCGCAGTGTCGGTGTCATGGGTGACCAAAGAACCTACGCCTACCCCATTGTCCTGCGATTGGTTTCCAGCGAAGATGGCATGACCGCAGACTGGTCTCGCGTTCCCTACGATCTGCTAGAAACCATTTCCAATCGGATTGTGAACGAGGTACCTGGTGTCAATCGGGTAGTTTATGACATTACCTCTAAGCCCCCCGGCACAATCGAGTGGGAATAGGTGCGCTCTAGCTTCTACTGGTTCATTTATTGCGATGCCGAGATGACCCGAGATAGCTAAGTCTTCTTATCAGCTAGGTTCTACTTCGCCGATCCATCTCGCTAATCACTGCTAATAAATAGGGTGCTGCTATTAAAGAAATAAATAGCGGCACCATAACTCTTATAAATTTTTTGTGGAAAACAGGGCTAAATCTGTGGAAAAACCCCTTGATCTGTGGAAAACTATAGTCTTTATTAACTGTTTATTAAAAATTAATTAAAAGCTTCCATGGGAAATCTAACTCTTGCCTTTCCTCATGAGATGCAGATTTTTGTTTTTAAGCACTAAGTCGGTAACTAAGACAAATCATTTTCGTAACTAATTTGGTTAGACATGTAGGCAGGAGGCTCCACGTGAATATTAATTCGCGCTGGACCATATCGTTCTTCGAGTCGTGCTTCTAGGGCTTCGGTAATTTGGTGGGCGGTTTCAACATCCGCAGCATCCACAATCAAATGCATTTCGATGAAGACTTGCCGACCTAAGACTCCTCTTGAAGCAATACTGTGACAGTTGATCACGCCAGGAACTTGAGCTGCGATCGCGTGAATGGCTTCTGGAGCGATCGCCATTTCATCCACTAGCCAAGGCAAGTTAGACCGCAACACTGACCAACCACTACTAAATACTAGAACCGCTACTGGAAACGACAACACCAAGTCTAGCCATTGCAGATTCCAAGCCCAAATCCCGACCAAACCAGCCAGTACACTAATCGTTACCCAAACATCGCTCATGGTGTGTTGGGCATCAGCAATCAGAATGGGGCTGTTGACTCGTTGCCCGACTGCCCGCTCATAAAAAGTGACAAAAATATTGATCCCTAATACCGCCAGCAAGAGCCACAACTCGGAGGCTGAGATTGTGACGGGTTGACTACCTTGGAGTAATCGTTCGGCCGTTCCTTGTAAAATCTCGAAGCAAGCGATCCCCAAAAAAGCTGCAATTCCTAAAGCACCCACAGCTTCAAATTTCTGATGACCATAGGGATGATCGCGATCGGGTTCGGGAGAGGAAAAACGACTAGCTACTAATCCCAAAACATTGTTGACGCTGTCTGTGACGCTATGCAAAGCATCAGCCAGCAAGCTCAGCGAACCTGTGGACCATCCCACCACTGCCTTTAAGAGCATCACAAATAGATTGAGCACCAAGGTAATGAGCAATACCTTGCGAACTTGTGAACGGTTGTCAACGACCATGATCGAACTCTCCTGAACCCGGATCAGAGTTCTCTGGCCTTCAGTCTAAATGAGATATCTGTTCAGATCACTAGTATTGTGCAGACCGTTTCCCCGGTACGATAAACACTCAGACTCTCAAAATAGACCGATTATGGCTGCGACTCTACTCACTCTCAATTTGGGCGAAGGCTCTGTTGCTTTTAGTTTTACGGCTCAGGCGGCCCAAGAGCTAAAAGCTACTTTAACAGGACTGTTAGAAAGCTTGAAAACTGTTGCAGCAACTACTACTCCAGGTGGCAGACCTAATCCACAGAAATCAGTCGAGTATCGTTACACCGGGGATGTGTTTTTAGAAATCTTTTGTAATCCCAACATTTGGCCTACTCCCTTTGCCGCCAAAGTACTAGTCACGTTACGCGACGATCGCATTCGGTTAACGACTGAAACAGAACTAACGCGTTTAGTCGAAGACGTAAATCAGTACCTAGAGCAGGTTGCCTAATCGTGACTTACAGTAAAATCGAGGCAACCAATCACCATTAGCACTTAATTCCTACCAATGGATTCTAATAACCTGACATACTTACTGCAAAAAGGATTACGGGTCACCCTCGGGGCAACTGCTTCCTTGATTGAAGTGCTGCAAGATCCCCAAAAGCGGGAGCAAAACTTGACGCAGCTAAGAACTGACCTCAGTCAGTTGGCAGAGGAATGGGATGCTAAGGGCGCTATGACCGAGCAAGAAGCCCGCAACTTTGTTGATACGATTTTAGAGCAGCGCCAGCGTCAACAAGCTCAGCCGCCTTACGATGCTACGACTCAAGCTCAGACAAACACTGCTACAGCTACCCCGGCTGCCCCTCCAGATGTGCAGCTTGAGTTGCAAGAATTAACTGCCCAAATTGCCGCAATTCGAACTGAATTGGAGAAACTTAGGAGTCAAAACCCAACCGAATAGTAGGGTTGTAGCGATCGCCTTTTCAAATTAACTGGCTCATCTCACAGGAGAAATATAGCGAGTGAGGCGTCTTCGGATCAGACGTCTAGACTTGATATTTAGGGATTATTTAGTCGTTTTCCCAACTTTCGCAGCTAATCAGATCTCCAATGCGGTCTCTGAGCAAGAAATTGCTGCGCTCTAGTTCGCATTCCACCAAGGCCCATTCACGGGCTGGAATGTATTTGCACAGGGCATAAATCGGCTGCTGACGACTTACAACGCCTTGCTGCACCAGGTGCAACGCTTCATCTTGAATCAAGTTAATAGAGTATTGAATGGACTGAATCATATTTACCCTTTTGAGCGCAACTGGAAAACTACAAAGGATCCAAACAAAATAACGTAGTTAGAAAATTTGTAGCTCAGATAACTTTGTAATCAGCTATACTGAATGTTTTTTATTTTCACGCTAGTTTTTACTCGATTATATTAATAAACATTGCAAAAGTCATTAAAGGTTGATGTTTTCTGCATGTTTATTTTCGCAATTACACTGTCTTGAGACAGATTTAGTTTGATTGGAGCGAGTTTGCAGCTTCAGATTTATGAGTCTTATGGGTCTAGGATGACCTCAAGTTCCAAAAACTTAGCGCCAACTTAACATATCTACATCGCACTCAATCTGTCTTAACAAATGGCAGGGCGATCGCTGCACTGGATCGGGCTAGCACTGCCATCATTGTCTGGGCTTCATTAGCAATACCCACATCAGGTGCGTTTATTTAGGTTGATGGAAAAGACTTCATTCTGCGCCTCGCTAATTCCGCTGCCAATTGCACCGCAGCTTTCATACTGTTGGCGTTGGCAACTCCTCGACCCGCAATATCAAAAGCAGTACCGTGATCGGGAGACGTGCGGACAAAAGGCAAACCAATAGATGTGTTAATAGCTCGGTCAAAAGCTAGCAACTTGACAGGAATTAAGCCTTGGTCGTGATACAGCGCTAAGTAAGCATCATGAGCCGAGGAATCTGCACCAGCGGCACCATACCAAGCTTGTCCAGGCTTCACCCAAAGCGTATCCGGAGGGACTGGACCTTCGAGTTGTAACTGCGGCCACTGACGACGGGCTTGCGCCAACCACGGAATCAGCCACTCCTGCTCTTCTCGACCTAACTGGCCTTGCTCACCGCTATGAGGATTGAGACCGGCGATCGCAATTCGAGGGGTACTGAGACCAAAATCCTGTTGTAAGCAGGCTGCTAATAGCTCTAACTTAGCCGTCATCAACTCTGGCGTTAGAACATCAGGCACTTGACGCAGCGGAATGTGAGTAGTTGCAAGCAGCGTTCGCAACGTCCAATTACTATGAGGCGATCGAGCTACGAACAACATACCGAAGCGTTGAGTTCCAGAGCGCTCTGCCAGCAATTCTGTCTGCCCAGGATACTCATGCCCTGCTGCTTTCCAGGCTGACTTGGCAATGGGAGCCGTGACGATACCATCAAACTCTCCTGCCAAAGTACGGGCGATCGCCGTTTCTAAATAAGCAAAACTTGCAGCTCCACTAGCAGCATTGCCAGTCCCTACCGTAATTTGGGACTCAGTTGCTTCATCCAGAGGCAAATCTAAGATCAAAAGTTGATCTGGATCTGCCAGGGCTTCAGCTTCGCGATCGCCCAAACTCTGTTGCCGCTTCAATTGCAGATAAGCTTGGCGTAGTAATCTTTGGCTGCCTACCACCGTGATCTCGCAGGTTGAGGTCAGGCTAGGTTCAGCCAACGCTTTCAAAACAACTTCGGGACCAATTCCCGCCGGATCACCTAACGTTACAGCCAACCGAGGACGCTGTGGCAACGCCGTTGTAGGCAAAGCAATTGGAGTAGATTGAATCCTCATAGAACCTGGGAGCTTACCGATACTCAGAGCAAGGATTAGGGGTCAAACTGTTCTAAAATACTGACTGCGGGTTTAACAAGGAGCATTAAAGCGATGAATGGTGAAATTCTCAATGCAGCTGTTTTGTCCTTTACCTTGATCTTGGTCGGGTTGGGCATGGGTTTCCTACTGCTCAAAATCCAAGGCGGCGAAGAGTAAGTCTGGCCCTCTAAGATAGCTCACTGCTCTTTACAAGACGGTGATAGTGGAGCTTAATTTAGTCTTCCGGTTCATCCAAATGATCAGCCACCTCTCGATATAAGTTCAGCACGTGGCTATCTTTGAGGCAATAAAAAACATTGCGACCTTGCTTCCGATAACCCACCAAGCGCATAGTCCGCAAAGCCCGCAACTGGTGCGATACCGCTGACTCACTCATTTTGACAGCAGCAGCAAGATCGCACACACATAACTCTTGGACTGCCAAAGCCGATACAATTCGCAGGCGGTTAGCATCTCCTAATAACCCAAAAAATTCTGCCATGCGTTGGGCTTTATCCACGCTTAGAATATCTCGATGTAGTTGCCGCACATGGCTCAGATTCACCGGGTGCTGGTCTTTGCAATTGAGATCGTCTGCCACTGGTGCTGTAGTAGTTGGGGCGGAGCAAACAGACAGAGACTCAAGATTAGACATAGCGGGTTAAAAACTCAGTCGTGGATTGATTGTAGAGCTCGAAGAATAGCCCTTTGCAACGCTAAGGCTTGCAGAAAAAGCTCAATTTTTATTTGTTTTCTGCTGTTTCAGGGACCAGTAGGAACCAGCAGTTCTGTCCAGTCTAACGTTATCGCAGGAAGCCAACGAATCGTGCTGGCTCTATTGATATCAGCACTGCGATCGTAGGCTAAGCTGCAATAAAACCCCACATCAAACTCTACAACCTGAATTAACAGCGATCGCCTGTTATATCCTCTCATTTTTCATCTTTATCGACTCCTGATCCCTAAAGGTAGCCTCATACGTTGAGGGTAGACGATGCCGTTGAGATAGCGAATTGTAATCGCTGTCAAGAAACCAACAATTTCTGATAATATCTTATAAAAAGTTAACAAACTATCATTCACCCTTCATGCAGTTATTAGTTGTCGGTGCCACTGGTACCTTGGGAAGGCAAGTAGCTCGTCGGGCCCTTGATGAGGGACACCAAGTTCGTTGCTTGGTTCGCAGTCTCAGGAAGGCAGCTTTCTTGAAGGAGTGGGGAGCAGAACTCATCCAAGCAGACTTGTGTGAACCGGAGAGCCTCATCCCAGCGCTTAAAGACGTTACAGCCGTTATTGATGCAGCCACTAGTCGTCCTACCGATTCTCTGAGTATCAAGCAAGTCGATTGGGAAGGAAAAGTAGCCTTAATTCAGGCGGCTCAAGCAGCGGGCGTCCAGCGTTTTATCTTTTTCTCAATTTTGAATGCTGACCAGTACCCAGATGTACCATTGATGGAAATCAAGCGGTGCACCGAGCTATTTCTCGCTGAATCTGGTTTAAACTACACAATTTTGCGGCCTTGCGGATTTTTGCAAGGATTAATTGGGCAGTACGCCATTCCAATTTTGGAAAAGCAAGCGGTTTGGGTGACTGGAGAAGACACGCCCATTGCCTACATGGACACTCAAGATATTGCCAAATTTGCGATCCGAGCCCTCTCCGCTCCGGAAACCGAAAAGAAGGCGTTTCCCATAGTAGGTTCACGGGCTTGGGGCAGCTACGAAATTATTCGGCTTTGCGAACGCCTGTCTGGAAAAGAAGCAAAAATCACTCGGATGCCGATGGGTCTGTTGCGCTCGGTACGCCGGAGCGCTCGTTTCTTCCAGTGGAGCTGGAACTTAGCCGATCGCTTAGCCTTTACAGAAGTTTTGGCAACTGGAAAACCACTCAAAGCTTCGATGGACGAGACCTACAATGCTTTTGGCATCGATCCTCAAGAGACAACAACCCTAGAAGTTTATTTGCAAGATTACTTCAGTCGCATCTTGAAAAAGCTAAAGGAATTGGACTACGAGCAAAACCAAGCTACTAAACAAACCAATAAAAAGACAGCTTTCAAGTCTGGCTTTTTCAAATAACTGGCATCAGGGCAGCAGTGCCTATTGCCCTTAGTCCGTTATTTGGACTATAAAAAAATGTATGAAAGCCTCAACCAATCATTGTTCTAGCCATTGCTATGGACTTAACTGGTTATTCCGATTCGGTGGCTTACTTGAGAGGTCTACTTCCTACGGTGACCAACCTGGTACCATTAGAGCTATTGGAAAACTCAAAAGCTTAGCCCCTCCGTCATTAAAGATCGAGTTTTAGCTTTGCCTATTAGCTCTTAAAGCTGCCGCTTGCAACATCTTGATTGGTAAAAGATCACAGGTTCCATTCACCGCCCTGCAATGGATTGAGTCTCTCACTAGTCATAGATAACGGTTGCAGTTGAGTTTCTTCCTAACCCCTTAAATTGACTTATAAGCTGGATTTTAAGCGTGCCCAAAGTCGGCATTATTTACAACGACATCAAACCTATTGCTTGTCGCATGGCTGAGGAGCTAGAGGACAAGCTCACCGCAACTGGTTGGGAGGTTTGCTCAACTACCGGCGCTGGTGGAATTCTTGGGTGCTCTGGACCAGAAGGGCCGATCTGTCATACCCCGATTGAGCATCTGATTCCAGATGGGTTTGATGAAACGATGGACTTTGCCATTGTCTTGGGAGGCGATGGTACAGTGCTCTCAGCTTTTCGACAAATTGCTCCTTGTCATATCCCCTTACTGACCGTTAACACCGGACACATGGGGTTTCTCACTGAAACCTACTTAAATTATTTGCCACAAGCCTTAGAGCTGGTTTTAGCGGGTGACTATGAAGTAGAAGAGCGGGTGATGCTCTCGGTTCAAGTCTTTCGCAGCGATCGCTTGTTGTGGGAAGCTCTGTGCCTGAATGAAATGGTCATGCATCGAGAACCCTTGACCAGCATGTGTCACTTTGAAATCGAAATTGGTCGGCACGCCCCAGTAGATATTGCCGCAGATGGCATCATTGTTTCCACACCCACCGGATCTACAGCTTATTCTCTCTCAGCGGGTGGTCCTGTCATTACCCCAGGCGTCCCAGTTTTACAGTTAGTTCCTATTTGTCCCCATTCCTTGGCTTCTAGGGCCCTCGTTTTTGCAGATAGCGAACCTGTGACTATTTTTCCTGCCAACCCGAATCGGTTGGTGATGGTGGTGGATGGCAACGCAGGATGTTATATCTTGCCAGAGGACCGGGTCCGGATGGTGCGATCGCAGTATTCAGCTCGTTTCATCCGCTTGCAACAGCCCGAGTTCTTCCATTTACTCAGGGAAAAGCTCGGTTGGGGGCTGCCTCACATCGCCAAACCCACCTCGGTTGAACTGCCTTAATCGTCGGTTCTAACCACATAGTGGAGAGTCGATACCTGACGGACGTGCTACAACAAGGGAAGCACGTTAAAAGTATTAATACTCACTCCTTCGCAGGTTGTCCTGGCATTGTGTAGTCTTTCTGCTGATTGAGTAGGTACCTGTAGAGGTTGGGCAAAGCCTATTTCATCTATCAGCTTCATCTATCAGCAAACCTAGTGAGTGTATTGATTGCTAGTTGAAGCCCCTAGGGGTACGAAGACCAAAGCTCTCTACTTCACTTCTCTCTCATCAGGTGTCATGAGTACTCTTAATTCTGACCGCAGTCCTTGCATTTTGCTAGTTGAGCCAGATGAAGCTTTAGCTCAACATGTCATGATTGATTTAAAGGAATCTGGCTATGAAGCTGTGGTTGTTCATGACGCTACCAGCGGCCTGCATCAAGCCCATGCATTGCAACCCGCTCTTGTTGTGATCGATCGCATGCTGGCAGGAGAATCAGGTTTAAAGCTATGCAATCATCTCCGGAATACAGGGGCTAGGGTGCCAGTCCTAATGTTGATGGCGCGTGATGCAGTAGATGACCGCGTGGCCTGCTTAGAGGCAGGAGCAGACGATTACTTCCTTAAGCCTTACCGTACAGAAGAATTTTTAAAGTTAGTGCGGCTTTACCTCCAGCCTGACACGCATAGCACCGAGCAGCTACGGTTTGGTGAATTAGTCTTAGATTTAGCTACTCGTAGAGCTCTCCGCAATGGTCGAGCCATTGAACTCACCATGAAAGAATTTGAATTGCTCAAATATTTAATGGAGCATCCCCGTGAAGTTTTGACCCGTGAACAAATTTTAGAGAATGTCTGGGGTTACGACTTTTTGGGAGAATCTAACGTCATTGAAGTCTACATCCGCTACCTACGACTGAAGATCGAGGATGAGGGTGAAAAGCGTTTGATTCAGACTGTGAGAGGTGTTGGCTATGTTCTTCGAGAAGCGTAAGACAAACGAGTTAAAGCTATGTATGGGACTGCCGCACCTCACAATCCTTCAGCTAGAACGAACAACATTTCCCTCTCATGAGTTCCCGCGGGAATACAGCGCCGTGAAGCTTGGGTCGCAGTTGATATTTATCGGTTTAAGCAGTTTGTTGTTAGCCTGTGCAGCACCCTCTTCTACAGTTGCACCCACAAGCCAAGCTCAGCGTCAGCCTACTATTCAGCCAACCGTAGGTCAAGTTAAGCAGAATATGGGCCAGCAATTGCCGATCGCCGCTCAAACCAAAATTAAAGGGCAGGTCATTCAGTTAGAGGTGGCTCAAACTCGCCAGCAGCAAGCGATGGGTTTGATGTATCGGACGGCATTGGCCGCAAATCGCGGGATGCTATTCCCCTTCAATCCACCCCGGTCGGTAGGTTTTTGGATGAAAAACACCTTGATTCCGTTGGATATGGTTTTTTTGCGTAATGGTGAGGTAAAAGCAATTCGGGCTCAAGTTCCACCCTGCAAAGCTGATCCTTGTCCTTCCTACGGTCCTGGCCCTAACATCATCATTGACCAAGTGATTGAGCTACGGGGTGGTCGAGCGGCTCAACTGGGTCTGAAGGTAGGCGATCGCATCAACCTACAATTTCTGCCTGCGTATGCCCATCCAACCACGCAATCCTAGATCAGGATTGTGACAAAAATTCTCTCAATTCAATCATCATTGAAGTTTCATTACATCAAGAGATAATACGCTATACAAAGTTTGAGGAATTTGTTATTTTTGCTCTTCTAGCCTGATGAAGTAAAAAATACTTGTCTCAAAGTTCATGGGTTCTATATGAGTTCTTTACTCTTTACCTAGCAACAATCAAGTATTTTTTAGGTACTCTCTCAGAGGGCGATGTAGGTGTGAGAGAAGCAAGTTGAAGCTGTTTAAGGGCTAAGCGTTTAGGCTAAGAAGCTTAAAGTCAGAAACCTTCCTGCTCCTTTAGATTGCTGGAGATTTCAGTAATCCTATCGAGCCAAGCTGTTGATCAGCTTAGTTAGCTATTCACCCTGGCTGGGGATCGTAAAGGTAACTTCACCCAGCAAAGATTGGTTTCAAGGTACAGCAACCCTTGGAGCTAATTTGGCTCGTGGAGCAATTTGGTCTCCTTTCTAGAAAGTCCCTGCTTAGGGAATGGACAGATTAAAGAGTGACTACTCGTTTTCAAAAACTTTATTTCTCACCATACAAAATTGGATTTAACAAATTGAGGTCACTATGGCACCCGCAACGTATTCACGCTTTATTCGCTTCCTCCAAGAGGATTTATCGATCTCTGCTGCTTCGATCGCGATCGCCCTCCGTCATCGGGAGCAGGATCCAGGGCCTTTGCCAATGATTCTTTGGCAGTATGGCTTAGTCACCTTAGAACAACTAGAGCGCATTTTCGATTGGATGGAGGCTGCTTAAAGTCTTGCCGCAACACAACCCCTGTAGGTTGTGTGAGTGAAGGTTCAGCAAAAATCCCCTACTCCTGAAATGATGCTGTATCAACCAACTTCCTGGCGAGACTGTTTAGCCCAAGTGATAATCTCTACTTTGAACAACACTAAAAAAGCGAGTTCGTGAACTCGCTTTTTTAATCGATATTACAAAATGAAGGCTTACGAAGCTTAGATCAAAAAGTTTTTTAGCTCCGCCGTCGAGCCAAGAAAGCAGGTAGGTCCACCTTCAAACCGCGACCAAATTGAGAGGAAGTGGTTGGGTTCGAAATCATCGGCTCTGACGTTTCAGCTAATTCTGGCTCTAGCTCTGCCATGAGTAGCTCTGATAAATCTTCCGGGCAATTTTCTGAGCGCTTTGCTAGCTGTTCTTTTAGTTGTAGCGCCTGACGTTGGCTCTCGGCACACCGATCTTTCCAATGTTGGACAGCAGTCTCGTATTCATTGGCTTGCCGAGCCTGCTTGAGAATTTGTTCTTGCATTTCGGCAGCTTGTTGCTCTAAGCCTAAAACCCGTGATTGATAGCGATCGCGCTCTGCCTCCAGCTCTTGGCCTGCCTGTTGCAGCTTAGCTTGCAGCATGACCTGTTTAGCCATCTGAGTTTCTAGTTCTTCGATCTTGCCGTGAGCTGTGACTAAATCTTGTTGTAATGTGGCAATGGTTGTGTGGTGCTCGGCCAAGAGGACTTGAGCCTGCTGCATCTGATGCAGCAATAGTTGATGTTCCTCCAAAGCCAAATACGCTTGCTCTAACTGCGTCTCTAATTCGGAAAAAGCTGTCTGACGCTGGCTTAGGTTGGCATACAGGCTTTCGATTTGCTGTTGCGCTTCAGCTAGTTTTACCTCTAGACTCGCTGCCAGAGTGCGGGCCGCTAGTGCCTGAGTTTCCATTTCTAAAACATGCTGCTGTTGACCTTTTGAGGCTCCTTGCAAATCGCAGAGTTGCTTCTCTAAACGTTTTTGCTGTACCTGCATCTCAGAGCGGTCCTGCACAATTTGGACTCGCAATCGCTCTAATTCCGCTTGCTGAGCTTGGGCGATCGCCTCAGTGGCGGTTAAAAGCTCTTGAAACGTTTGATTTTGCTCCTGAGCCTCAGCAATACGAGCTTCCAGGATTTGCTCTTGCTGCGTTAGCTGGAGCTTGAGCTTAGTAATCGCCTGTTGCTGCACATGGGAAAATTCTTCTGTAGTTGCTAACTGGTCTTCTAAGACTTGTTGGTCCCTCATTTGCAACGTGAGGTCGTTCAAAGACGTTAGCGCTTGGTCAAGCGCTTGCTCTAGGAGCGAAATCCGTTCTAAGCGGTTGTGTTCTATCGATCGTAGTTGCTCCAGCTCAGCCAGTAAGGTTTGGCGCTCGTGCTCCCACTTGGGTTGAAGTTCTTCAGGAGTTGACTCATGACCAGCAGCTAAGTCCGGTTCCGACACTCAGGACCCCCCCAGCATTAATAACTGCCCCACAGACTCAGCAAGACAAACTAGCCAATAGAATAACCTTTACAGCAACAAGGCACCATAGGTCTTCAGAAACAAAGCAGGATCGGTTTTGAGGAACTTTGTTTCGCGTCAGCAATGGATTACATTCCTTGGCAATCGCTGAAGGCTATTCAGATGGAGCCGTTTTTTCTGCTTCTATATTATTGAGAGACCAGCGATATTCAATCGGCTGGTTAGCACGTTGACAGTTTTCTTCCAATCGCTTTTGCTGGGACAGTGCTTTACGCAGAGTGCTGATGAGTTCGTGGACTTGATCACTTTGAAGTGACCTTTGTTTTACAGCAAACATCGTTTGCCTTTCTAGCAGCTGTAGTAGCAACTCATAATGAACGTGGGAAGGAAGAGGAATCGGCTCCATGTAGGCTGATCTACCTTAAAGTAATGGGTTACTCTACTTACCTAGTCAGGCAAATAGGGCTGGAGAATACTGTGAGAACACTCTTCTTAGATTCAGCCACTAAATCAGAAGTTTTTGTCATCGATTCCAGACCGAAGCCATTCTCCTAATTTAGCCAATGATTTATTTATACAGCTGCTTCTGGGGTTGGCACAGCTGCGGATGATGCTAACATCTGCCGTAAAGCCTGCGCTGGATCGCTTTGCTTAACTAAAGATTCGCCAATTAGAACTGCTTTTACCCCCGCTTCAGCAACCAAGCTTAGATCAGCAGGCTGATGCAGTCCTGACTCACTCACCACTAGAATACCTCGCTCTTGAAGTTGCTGTTTGCGAGCTGCAAGAAGTTGACAAGTGGTTTGCAAGTCAACGGAAAAGTTTTCCAAGTTGCGGTTGTTAATGCCAACCAGGGTGACACCTGTTAATGCCAGAACTCGATCCAACTCTTCTAAGGTATGCACCTCAATTAAAGCAGTCATGTTCAAGGCATTCGTGATTTTGACAAAGTACTGTAAGTCTTTATCCGAAAGAATTGAGGCAATGAGTAGCACCGCATCTGCGCCGTGGCACCGAGCTAGGTAGATTTGGTACGGGTAGATAATAAAGTCTTTGCAGAGTAGGGGCAGGTCAATTGCAGCCCGAACCTTAGCAAGATTGGCAAAACTACCTTGGAAAAATTTCTGGTCGGTTAGAACTGAGACACAAGTAGCTCCGCCTGCTTTGTAGGCTTGGGCGATCGCCACTGGATCGAAATCTTCCCGCAACACGCCCTTACTCGGAGATGCTTTCTTGACTTCTGCAATCACTGCGGGTTGAGTAGTACTTTGGCGTATTGCTTCCACAAAATTGAGGGCAGGAGCAACGTTTAGAACCTGCTTTTGCAGCTCCAGCAAAGGCTGCTTCTCCCGCATCTGGTCTACTTCAACTTCCTTCTGCCAAACAATTTCCTCCAAAATGTGGCGCGGAGCTGCATCCGGTACAGCAACCTGATAGCGCAATTCTTGAACTGCAACTGCGGGATTTGGAGAACGACGACGAATTTGCATTGGGAATTAATTTAAGAACAACCAAACACGAGAAATACAACTCTGAATCTAGTTCCCTTCCCTATTAGGGAAGGGGCTGGGGGTTAGGTCACCTTTTAGTGAGCTGCTACTGCTCGCTTGAAAGCTTCATCCAACACTTCGGAAAGTGTGGGATGAGTATGCACCATGTGAGCCAGATCTTGGACGGAGTGGCGCTGAGCGATCGCGTTGGCGGCTTCTTGGATCAGGTCAGAAGCATGTAGCCCAAAGATATGTACCCCTAGAACTTCGCCTGTGTCTTGGCGGTAAATGACCTTGGCAACACCTTCTGTTTCGCCTTCTGCTAGAGCCTTGGAGTTGCCCTTAAAGTAGGTCTTAGAAGTTGCTACTTTGAACCCTTCTGCTTCTCCCAAGGCTTTCGCTGCGGGTTCAGTCATGCCAACAAAGCTAATTTCAGGATGGGTAAAGGCAGCCGCAGGAATGCTGTGGTAGTCCACCTGGCGATCGCGACCACAAATATTCTCAACAGCCACAACACCCTGAGCAGAAGCAGCATGAGCGAGTTGCATCTTTCCGGTAGCATCTCCGATCGCCCACAAGTGAGCCACAGGTTGACCATCCACCAACACTGCCATCCGATCATCAACTGGAATAAAGCCACGGCGATCGAGTTCTAAGCCCACTGCTTCCAAGCCTAAATTTTGCGTTGCAGGGATTCGCCCGGTTGCGACCAAGCAAGCATCTACTTCCAGCACTTCGACCACTTCTTTGGTCTTGGCATCTGCGAGTTCGATTACCACTGGCGAACCAGGAATCACTCGTTTTGCCAACATGCCAACTTTAGTCTCAATGTCGCGGGGAGCAATCAGCACCCGTTGCGCCAGTTTGGCAATATCTGGATCAAACCCAGGCATTAGTTGATCTAGCGCCTCAATCAGAGTAATTTCTGCACCTAGAGCTGAGTAAACGTCAGAAAACTCTAAACCAATGTAGCCACTGCCAATAATGGCAACCCAAGGCGGCAACGATTCGAGTCTGACCGCATCATCGCTGGTAAACACGGTTTTGCCATCCACTTCTACCCCAGGCGGAACCCAAGGCACAGAGCCAGGAGCCAAAATCACATCTTGAGCCGTGACTACTCTTTCACCAGTCGGAGTTTCAATCGAGACTTTCTGGGAGCCAGCTACCTTGCCCCACCCTTGAATCACATCTACGCCCAAGCGCTTGAGGCTGTTGGTGAGGTCGCCTCGAATTTTGCTGACTAAGTTGTTGGCATGGTCGGCGATCGCTTGGCGATCAAACTCAACCTCACCGACTTGAATCCCCATTGCCTTGAGGTGATGAGCATTGCGCAATTCCCGTACCCGCCCCGAAGCTGCCAGAAGAGCTTTGGAGGGGATGCAACCACGATTGACACAGGTGCCGCCCATATCAGCCGCTTCGACGATGGCAGTTTTCAAGCCACAGCTCACTGCATGCAGTGCCGCTCCATGTCCCCCAACTCCTGCGCCGAGAATAACTAAATCGTAATCAAATCCCTGACTCACTTTGCTCTCCTGGAAAGGCAAACCTTTCTACCATACCGCAATGCCCCAAGCCCAAAAAGTTAAGGGTTTGGTTTTAGCGCTTTGTCTTTATCCTTAATTTAATTTTCAACTAAATTTGGTTGATTAGACAACACCTACTCAAAGCCACACAGCAGGCTCAACCATAAATCAGGATCATGCTGCGATCGCAACGAAATTGGGCACCCTGATAGCAGCCAACTTCTAGAGTCTCGGTCGCTTGACCTCAGTTAAATTACAAATAGAACGCTGGCTCAGCCATATTTAATATCTTTTCTACGTCTTTTAACGCTTGACCCCCTGCCGCTTTAAAAGCCAGGATGGCAAGCAGTCTGAGTCCTAGATTCTGAATTTTTGGAGTCCAGCTAATGGAGCAGCATCAGAACGAGGTTCGTCGCGCCGCCGCCCAAGCCTTTGCTGAATCACTTGATCAGTTGCAAAAAACCTTGCAAGCCGAGGGCAGACCACCCACAACGGCTCAGCCTCAGCCAGAAAAGATGGCTCCGGTGTCTAATAGCAACTCTAAGGCGGCTCCAACTCGGCCCGCTCTGGCTGATTGGGAAGCCGCAGTCGCTGATATCGAACAGTTTATCGAGGCGCGACGCTCGAGCTAAAGTAGCTCATTGAGCTTGCCTCTCATCTGCTTAACTGGAACGGGCTTCAGGATTAAAGCCTCGTTGTCGTTGGGCTTCATACAGCATTAGGGCAGCAGCGATCGCCACGTTCAACGACTCTACCCCCGGATAGAGAGGAATTTTGACCTGTTGGTCAGACAAAGCTGCTATTTCCGGCGATAAGCCTGCGCCTTCATTTCCTAACAAAATTAAAGTAGGTTGCCGCAGATCGGCTTCCCAGTAAGTGAGAGCTGCATCTGGCAGAGTGGCTACAACCTGCATGCCTTGGGCTTGGTAATCAGCAATGACCGTTTGCAAATCTGTGCTGACAGCCATCGGCAGACGGAACCATTGTCCGGCGCTGGCTCGCAGTACCTTAGGGTGATCAAGATCCACACTGTTAGCACTGAGCCACAAACCTTCTGCCCCTGCGGCGGCAGCAGCCCGAATCATAGTGCCCAGGTTGCCTGGATCTTGAATGGTTTCTAGCACCAGACCCAAACTAGCAATTTCTGGCAGTTGATGCTGCTCTGGTTTACGTGGTGCCGTCACAATTACACCGTCAGGCTCTACGGTCGTCGCGATCGCCTTCAACACTTCAGGACTCACCAGTTCTATGCGCTGGGCGGTTTGACTAACTTGCTGCCATAACTGTTCATGACTGGCTTGCCACTCCAGAGTGCAACAAAGGGTTGCCAGCGGATAATTCACCGCACAAGCTTCTTCGAGTAGGTGAGTGCCTTCCAGCAAAAACAGTTGCTGTTCTCGGCGCTCTCTGGCACGGTGTAACTTGCGAAGTTGCTTAACGAGAGGATTTTGCAGACTGGTCAACATAATTCTGTGCCACAAAATAACGTAGCGTTGAAGCAGCTTCACTCTACTGCTGAGCGCGCAAAACTCCAAGATCCCGCACTGTTTTCAGGACTGCTTTCTTGTTTCGCGCCTAGAGTTCGAACCTTGAATTAGAATCTATAATTCTCCAGTCATTTAAATATTCTTACAATCAGCAAAGGAACCATAAGTAGATCTGACCAAATCCTTAGTTACCCAAAGCAGCTTCGGGGAAAAATAAAAAAGCAAACCGCTTGATTTCTCACGAGGTTTGCTCTTAAAAATTATGTAGATTGAAGTAACCTTCTTAGGGCCGAGATGACTGGCTTTTAGATGCGGAACCCGGGACTTGAACCCGGAAGTCTTTGCAGACACTAGAACCTGAATCTAGCGCGTCTACCAATTCCGCCAGTTCCGCTTATGGCGCAGCTACGGACTGCGATTTACCAATGTAGTGAAATCTAGAAGCTTTGTCAACTTTCTCAGAGCCAATCTCTTTTAGGTTAAAGTGCTCGTTCAAGCTAAACTGTTTCATCGCTTGAGATCGGAGTTCTGGACATCTGGAATCTTTCCGGTAGAATCGAAACCAAATTTGTAAGTTCTAAAAGTATAAATTGACTCGGAGGATAGGCCCATAACTCCCTCTCACGGACTGCCAGAAACCCATTCTTCACCTGAAGAAGATAAGTCAGTACTTCAGATCTGGGGTAAATCTTCGCTCAAAGGACATGTCACTATTAGCGGTGCCAAAAACTCCGCCCTCGTTGTGATGGCGGGTGCCCTGCTCTGTCCCCAAGACTGCCGTCTTCGTAACGTTCCCTCTCTGGCAGATGTCTCTCGGATGGGGGAGATTTTGGCATCCTTGGGTGTCAAGCTGACAAGACAGGGCGATGTTCTCGATATCAATGCGAGCTACATTGGCCAATCAACTGCTCCTTATGAGCTGGTTAGCCAACTGAGAGCTAGCTTCTTTGTCATTGGCCCCGTTCTAGCTCGCTTAGGCGTGGCCCGCGTTCCTTTGCCCGGTGGCTGCGCGATCGGTGCTCGTCCCGTAGACCTGCATGTCCGAGGTCTGCAAGCGATGGGAGCGGATGTCCATATCGAGCATGGCACAGTCAATGCTTACGTTAAAGGCCCCAGCCGCCGCCTCAAGGGAGCCAAAATCTATTTAGATTATCCCAGCGTTGGCGCAACCGAAACGCTGATGATGGCGGCTACCCTAGCTGATGGGGAAACCATCCTAGAAAATGCCGCTCAAGAACCTGAAGTGATCGATTTGGCCAACTTCTGCCGCGCTATGGGAGCCAAGATCCAAGGCGCAGGTACGAAAACCATCGTAATCTCAGGGGTGCCAAGTCTGCACTCAGCCGACTACGCCATTATTCCAGATCGCGTTGAGGCGGCTACTTTTCTAGTAGCAGGAGCTATCACACAATCTGAAATTAGCCTTTCTCCGGTTATTCCTGATCATTTGACGGCTGCCATTGCTAAGTTGCGGGCGATCGGTGCTTTGATCACCCCAGAATCACCTAACTGTTTGCGGATCAGTCCGGGGCATGGCCTGACCGCTACTGATATTGAGACCCTACCCTATCCAGGTTTTCCTACGGATATGCAAGCTCAATTTATGGCTTTGCTGACCGTCAGTGAGGGCGACAGCATCGTCACAGAAACGGTGTTTGAAAACCGCCTGCGCCATGTGGCTGAGCTAAATCGGATGGGAGCTGATATCCGGGTGAAGGGCAATCACGCCGTGATTCGAGGAGTCCCGACGCTCTCTGGAGCTCCTGTAGTCGCAACCGATTTAAGAGCATCGGCTGCTTTGGTTGTGGCTGCTTTAGCCGCAGAGGGTAAAACCACGATTCAAGGATTACACCACTTGGATCGCGGCTATGAAAACCTCGACACGAAGCTCCAAAAACTAGGGGTGAAGTTGCAGCGCCTTCAAGGAGACTCTACTACAGAGGTGGAGACAGCTCCACTGACACCGATCGCGCCCAATTAACTCCTAACCACAGTTACACTCCTAGTCCCATCTGCCCTGACTGAGGCTTGATCTTGATTGCTCTTGGCTTGTACCCGCAGGCTAGGAGCAATCTCGTTATACTAGCTATGTATCGGTGATAAGCATCGGTGGTAAGCGATCGCCATGCAACTCGTACTTGCTGTGCGGCTTGCCCAGACGCTTGTCTTAACCTCACTTCTTGTGGCTGCCCCAGCATGTCTCCTGCAAAGACTCCTTTAATTGGCTTGAAGGCGGATCAATTTCGTCATCCTCTCGATTTAGAAGCAACTCAAGCCCTCAAGCAGTTGCCTGGGCTGGACTTGATGATTCGGAGTTTGCTAGGGCCACTAGCCGAACAAGTTTTTTACCTTGACAATATTGCCTCCAGCATTTTGGTCAGTGACCAACAACTGCCGCACTTACATCAACTGCTAATCGAAGCTTGCAAAATTCTTGACCTGGAGTTGCCTCAGCTCTACATTCGGCAACATCCTGTCCCCAATGCTTATACATTTGCGATTCGCGGCAGACAGCCCTTTATCGTAGTTCATACCTCTTTGCTGGAGCTACTGAACCCCGAAGAAATTCAAGCGGTGATCGCTCACGAACTAGGACACTTGAAATGTGATCACGGCGTTTACTTAACCCTAGCCAACATTATGGTGCTAGCCGCAGGACAACTGCCTACTTTGGGTGGCGTGATTGCTCAAACCTTGCAGTCCCAAATCTTAGAGTGGGTCCGCTGTGCTGAATTTACTTGCGATCGCGCTGCTCTCTTAGTCACGCAAGACCCGAAGGTGGTGGCTTCCCTGCTAATGAAACTGACTGGGGGATCGCCGACCTTGGCATCTAAGTTAAACCTAGACGCTTTTCTAGCTCAGGCGCGTTCTTACGATGACGTTAGTAACAGCGACCTGGGTGAATTACTAAAGCAGGCTCAAGTTGCACCTCTGACTCATCCGGTCCCTGTAATTCGCGCGCGGGAGATCGATCGCTGGGCTGGAAGTAAAACTTACCAAACCCTGTTGCAAAACGGAAAAAATGAGTATAATAGTGAAGCTTCATCCAAGGGCGGATGGCGGAATTGGTAGACGCACCACACTCAAAATGTGGCGGCTTCGGCCGTGAGAGTTCGAGTCTCTCCCCGCCCATATCATTTCACTAAGTACCAAATAGGCTCAACGTCTGAAACGATGGGAGTCACCGCGCCGTGAAGGTCGGAATTCCAAGGGTAAAGGCGGTTCGGCTCGTTAGAGACAACGCAAAAAGCAAATGCAAGTGTTGCGGCGAAAGCTCAAAGAGCAAAATGATGACAAAGAGCAAACTAATCAAAAAAAACAGGGAAGAGACATCAACTCTCTTCCCTGTTTTTTTATTTATGTGCCTAAGGACTAGCTTAATGGCTCGTTCTGCCTACTTAACAGGTGGTAAAACTCCATCTTGCCACACTTGAATCAACGTATCAGAGCCACCACTAGCTAGAGTTTGACCATCCGGACTGAAGGCAACAGACTGCACCCAATCTGCATGCTCAGTCAAGGTATTGATTAATTCCCCTGTCTCTAGATTCCAAAGTCTGACAGCATCTCGCCCTGCACTGGCTAAAACTCTACCATTTGGGTTTACTTCAACATCCATGACCCAATTAGTATGACCTGTCAGTGTTTGGAGCAACTCTCCCGTTTCGGAATTCCACACTTTAATCGTGGCATCTCGGCTGGCGCTAACTAGCGAGGTGCCATCAGGTGTAAAGGTTAGAGAATTAACAACCCCTGTATGACCTGGGAGAGTTTGTAGGAGCTGCCCACTAGCCAAGTCCCACAGCTTCACAACGCCGTTGTCTTCCCCACTAGCTAGGTATTGCCCAGAAGGGCTAATCGCTAGGGCATGCACTTCATGTCGCTCGTCTTCAAGCGTGGACAGTGGGCGTTGTCTTTGTAAATCCCAAAGTTTAATGCCATCTAAGCCGCCACTGACTAAAGTTTTACCATCGGGGCTAATAGCTAGTGCCAGAACATGGCTCGTGTGATCTAGGAAAATTCGGCTCGATTGTTTCGTCTTTAGATTCCAGAGATTCAGAATATAGTCAGTGCCACCACTGACCAGCGTTTGACCGTCTGGTGTCATAGCTAGCGCTGCCACCATCGTTTGATGGACTCGCAACGTCATCGCTTCTCGACCGCGCTGGAGATTCCAGACTTTAATTCTGGCGTCGTTGTAGCTACCGCCACTAAACAGGGTTCGACCATCAGAAGCAAACAGCAGAGAATCCACAGCTCCTTTATGCCCTTTCAAGGTGCGGACTAGCTGGGGCTGCTTCCAACCGCCCGGGGTGGACGAACCTGTCACAGTAGCGGCTACGTCTACCTTGGTTACAGAGGGTGTAGGCAGCGCTTGGCTCACATGAGCAATTTGTAGAGAGCAAACTACTCCAATACCCACTGCTCCCCAAAATGCCAACCGCTTATGAGGAAATACACGCAGAGGAAAGCTAGGAGATGGGTATTTCATAGTTCGACTGAATATTGGGGCAGATTGTTTGAGTGAGGCAAAGGGCTGAAGGGTGTCTTCCCAAGCGGACAGAATTCCTGGCGCTTCAACTTTCAAGGTTTTGAGAGTTTCCATTTGTTGAGCGATCGCAGCCAACCCAGTCTGCAAGCACTGCTTGACTTCAACGTAAGGCAATTGCTCTTGCTCAGGCACGCTCGAAATTTCTTGGATTTCAATTCAGCTCGAACTTTAGGGTTGAGCCCGCTTAATGAAAGCCAAGCGATGAAGCACTGAACGGTCAAAAAGACGGTAACTCGCCTCAGAACGTTCCCCAGTTAGCATGAGTAAGCTAAAAGGTATGGAATAGCTCTAACTGAGACCTAACTGAGAAATCAATTTAGTGAGGTGGTGGATTCTTTTTAGAAACCGATAGCACGGGCATCTGCGGTCGTGAGGAGCGAGGGGGTAAGTAATATTGCGGTACTTGTTCCGGTTGCTCTTCTTGTTGGCGCTGCATCAACCACCACCGCAGGGCGAGCGCAAGTCCCACGGTTCCCAGACCAAAGCTAAATAGAGACCAGCGGCTATCGAGACCGCCAATCGCTGCATCTACAGCGCCAACCGTAATTACAAAGCTAGAGATGGGCTCCTTACGATAAGCTGCCCTTAAAAACCGAGGCCACACAGCATTCATCACAGTATTTCTCTGGCTCAACGTATCAAGAATTTTAGAGTTTTAAAGAAACAAAACACTTAGAAAGTTACGTAATCCGTATCGGTTTAATGGGACTGCTTATTTCTAATTTAAACTCATCCCACAAATTATGGAGAATTATAGAAAAAACACATCTAGGCCTTAGGTACTTACACTACCCTTCATCATCTCTTCACGCTAAACTCTCCAGTTCTTCCTCATCCGAGCGAACATTTTTTGATCTCTGTGGCGTTGTCTGTTCAGTCAGCAGCAAGCGCCTTGGAAGAACTGGCAAAGTTTTGGTTTTATCTCAGCCCCAGCCAAGTTAAAACGCCCTGTCCAGTCACGTACTCGATGGCAACGGCGATCGCGAACCCCAGCATGGCAGCTCGGCCATTCAAACGCTCGGCATATTCTGTAAAGCCGACTTTAGGTTCAGCTAATTTAGGCGTTGTGGTGGGTTGTAGTTGAGTCATTGCTTTAGAAAAATTGACGACAGTTCTATTAATTCAGACAAAGGGTAAAGCAGCACTAAGAAAATCCCACTCAAGAGGTACGTCTTAAGTTAGAACTTTTGGGTTCTATTGATGGCATTTACAATTCTTTATCTCTTTCATCTATTTTAAGGAGGACTGTCTCTTCGTCAACTCATCCTTTTGGATGGCCAGCTAAGGGCGATCGCTCAACTTCCCTAGGGCT
This sequence comes from Trichocoleus sp. FACHB-46, assembly GCF_014695385.1. Lineage (NCBI taxonomy): Bacteria > Bacillati > Cyanobacteriota > Cyanophyceae > Leptolyngbyales > Trichocoleusaceae > Trichocoleus > Trichocoleus sp. FACHB-46. The sequence goes on from NZ_JACJOD010000013.1 coordinate 453,664, forward strand.
TTGCTCTCTAGCTACTTTTACAACCAGCTTAAGCTAGAAGCATAGGGCATTCAGAGGTTTCGTATGGAAATCGGCGTTCCCAAGGAAACAAAAGACCAAGAGTTCCGAGTGGGGTTGAGTCCGAGCAGTGCTCGCGTTCTAGTAGACAACGGGCATGGCGTTTTTGTCGAGACCCAGGCTGGTATCGGCGCAGGCTTTAGCGATGCTGATTATGTTCAAGTAGGAGCAAAAATTGTTCCCAATGCTGAGACTGCTTGGAATCGAGAGTTGGTGATTAAGGTCAAAGAGCCGCTAGCACCGGAATATCAGTTTTTGCAAAAAGGCCAACTCCTGTTTACCTATCTGCATTTGGCTGCCGATCGCGAACTAACTGAGCATCTGATTAGTTCTGGGGTAACTGCGATCGCCTATGAAACGGTAGAACTGCCAGATAAAAGACTCCCTCTCTTGACCCCCATGAGCATTATTGCTGGGCGGCTATCGGTGCAGTTTGGCTCTCGATTTTTAGAACGCCAACAAGGGGGGCGGGGCGTACTTTTAGGTGGCGTGCCTGGAGTGCAACCTGGCAAAGTGGTGATATTAGGCGGTGGAGTGGTAGGCACAGAAGCAGCCCGGATTGCCGTCGGGATGGGTGCTCAGGTCCAAATTTTAGATTTGAATGTAGACCGTTTAGCTTATTTAGAAACTTTATTTGGTTCCCGCGTGGAACTGCTCTACAGCAACTCCTTACAAATCGAGACAGTCGTACCAGAAGCCGACTTGCTGATCGGGGCCGTGTTAGTACCTGGTCGCCGAGCCCCGATTTTGGTGGGTCAGTCTTTAGTTGCCAAAATGCGACCTGGTTCAGTGATCGTGGATGTGGCCGTCGATCAAGGTGGCTGTATTGAAACGATGCGACCCACATCCCATAGTCACCCTACCTATGTCGAGGCAGGTGTGGTACATTACGGCGTGCCAAATATGCCTGGAGCAGTTCCCTGGACAGCGACCCAAGCTCTCAATAACAGCACCTTACCCTACGTCCTGAAGCTAGCCAATTACGGTCTATCTGCTTTGGACTCCGATGCAGTTTTAGCCAAGGGAGTTAGTGTGCAAAATCAGCGGTTAGTGCATCCCGCTGTACAGGAAGTATTTCCTGATTTAGCTCACTGAAAAATTGACGAGGAATAGGAGGGCGATCGCGTGATCCCACTTCCCTCCTATTCCTAAGCTAGCTTTCCAAAGTTGAGGTTTTCTTCTTAGAACTGCCAGTCCCTGATTTTTTCGTGGTGGTTTTGCGAGCCTTGGTTTTGCTGGCAGTTTCGCTCTTGGTGGCTGTTGATTTGGTGGCTTTTTTCGTGCTACTGGCAGACTTGGCAGACTTGCGGCCCGATTTACTGGTTGACTCTTTCGTGCCCAATAGCTCTAGAGCCGCCTCTAGCGTGATTGACTCCACCGCTTGGTCTTCGGGCACCGAGACATTGGTTTTGCCATGCTTGATGTAAGGACCATAGGGGCCATCATAAATATTGATTGGCTCTTCATCAGCAGGGTGAGCACCGAGCGATCGCAACGGTTCTTTGGATTTGCTTCGAGCGCCGCGACGACCTGCCTTCGGTTCTGCCAGCAATTCCAAAGCGCGGTCTAGCTCAATAGCCAGCACATCGTCTCCCGCTTTCAAGGAGCGATACTCTTTGCCTTCCTTACCTTGGTCATGCAGTACATAGGGGCCAAAGCGTCCTAGTCCTGCCTGAATTTTGCCATTCGTTTCAGGGTGAACTCCCAAGGTCCGGGGCAGAGACAGCAGACCCACGGCCATTTCTAGCGTGACGTCATCCATGCCTACACCTTTAGGCAACGAAGCCCGCTTCGGCTCGACATTGGTCTCCCCTAAATCTCCCAGTTGGACATAGGGGCCAAAAGGACCAATCCGTAAATAAATCGGTTCTCCGGTGTCAGGGTGCAGCCCTAACTTATCGGGGCCTTCAGTTTTTTGACGCAGCAGTACTTCCACCTGGGCAGGGTCAAGATCCGCTGGAGTCAAATCCTGAGGAATGGTGGCTTTAACGATGGCATCGTCTTTCTCAGTTTCTAAATAAGCCCCGTAACGACCAATGCGGATTTTGGCAGCCAGATCTTCTAGCTCAATCGTGCGCGCCTCGGTGGGATCAATTTGGCTTTCCCGTTCCTTGACTTGGGTTTCTAAACCCGCTTTCCCTAAATAAAACTCCTTGAGGTAGGGCAACCACTTCACCTCACCTGTAGAAATTTCATCTAAGGTTTGCTCCATGCGAGCCGTGAAGCTGGTATCAACCAAATCGGGGAAGTGATTTTCCAATAAAGTGGTCACAGCGAAGGCGGTAAATGTCGGCACCAAGGCATTGCTGACCATTTGGGCATAGCCCCGGTCAATAATGGTGCCGATGATGCTGGCGTAGGTGCTAGGTCGCCCGATCCCTTCGCTTTCTAATGTTTTCACCAAAGAAGCTTCGGTATAGCGAGCAGGAGGCTGAGTTTCGTGACCGATCGCCTCTAAAGCCTTGCACGCTGGCTTGTCACCCACCTTGAGCGCAGGCAGAATCACTTCCCGATCCTCGATCGCCGCATCGGGGTCATCAGACCCTTCCACATAAGCGCGGAAGAAACCAGGAAAGTCAATGCGCTTACCGCTAGCTCGAAATCCAGCTTCTTCGACTTGAATTTGTACGGTGATATGGGTCTGCCGCGCTTCAGCCATTTGGGTGGCAACGGTACGCTTCCAGATCAAGTCATACAGCTGAAATTCTGCTCCTTTTAGCCCTGTTTCTTGAGGAGTGCGGAAGCTGCTTCCGGCGGGACGAATGGCTTCGTGGGCTTCCTGGGCACCTTTGCTCTTGGTGGAGTACTTGCGAGGTTCGGGGCTGAGATAAGCTGCACCATACATGTTCTCTACACAAGTCCGAGCTGCCTCGATTGCCTGCTGCGACAAGTTCACCGAGTCGGTTCGCATGTAGGTAATAAAGCCTTGCTCGTAAAGGCTTTGGGCCACACGCATTGTATCTCTCGCTGAGAGGCGAAGTTTACGGTTGGATTCTTGTTGCAGCGTCGAGGTGGTAAAAGGTGGTGCAGGTTTGCGAGTGACAGGCCGTTCTTCGATATTAGAAACGGTCCAAGCCTTATTAGTGATTTGCTCTTGCAGCGCTCTGGCTTCCGCTTCATTCAGCAGGAGAACATTACGACCCGCTGCAATTTGCCCCGTTGCCTCGTCAAAGTCACTGCCTGTCGCCAAACGCTGACCTCGCAGTGTTACGAGGCGGGCTTCAAACGCACTTTTATCTTTTTCTAGGGTGGCTTTGAGATCCCAGTAAGTACCTTGATGGAAAGCCCGACGCTGACGCTCTCGCCGTACGAGTAGCCGCACTGCTACAGATTGCACCCGTCCAGCCGACAAGCCCCAGGCAATTTTCTTCCACAGCAGCGGCGAGAGGGTATAGCCCACCAAGCGATCTAAAATACGTCGTGTTTCTTGCGCCCGAACTAGCTTCTCATCTACAGTGCGACAGTTTTTCAGCGCTTCTTTGATCGCTTCTTGGGTGATCTCGTGGAACACCATGCGCTTGATCGGAACTTTAGGCTGCAAAAGTTGCAGCAGATGCCAGCTAATGCTTTCCCCTTCGCGGTCTTCGTCTGTCGCCAGTATCAGCTCGTCAGCATCTTTGAGCGCATCTTTGAGCGCCTTGACTATTTTTTTCTTGTCTTTGGGTACTACATAAAGCGGCTCGAATTCTGACTCAATATTCACCCCTAGCTTTGCCCATTTTTCTTCCTTGACGTTCGCGGGGATTTCGCTCGCCGATTGCGGCAGATCGCGCACATGTCCCATTGACGCCTCCACTCGGTAGCCTGCGGGCAGGTAGTTGCGAATGGTGCGTGCTTTGGTAGGAGATTCGACAATGACCAGGGTTGACATGGGATCGTTTAACTTCAGGCAAAGTGGTAGCGAGCTAAGCAGTCTTAGACATGGAAGATTTTGACAGGGATGTCAAGACTAGGTAGCAAAAATTGATGGCAAAAACTGGGAGACTAGCTAGACAAATTAACGTAACTGCACTGCGATCGCTTCATCCTAAAAGAAGACTCCCTTAAAAAGAAAATCAAGGAGAGGAGACATTCAGCGTGCCTTGATCTCTACTTATAACCAATATGGGTGGAATCCTCAGTTTTGACAAAATTTTTTGCAGTTATCCCGCTGAGCCAGACACAAGCAAAGTTGAGTCGGGAAGTTAGCCGGATCAGAAGGCAGACGACCTAGAAAGCCAAGCTAGTCTTACATTCACTCTTTGTCAACAGGGCCAGCTAAGGGCAAAAATTCTGGCGTTCTCGGCGTTTGTGAACAAATGTTAAAACTTTAACTGAGAGCGCTTTGAGCTGGTAGCAGTTGGTCTAGTAACAAATACTGATTCAAAATAAGCGTAAGCGTTAAGATAGCGCGATAAGATCACAGGTTAAAGGCCCAAATTACTGCTTGAGGGTGGTTCAACTGCTGGAAAGCATCAATGGATGACTCACTGGCCTGACTTTTTATTGTTCTTTAGTGCTGTTTAGTCTGTCGAACCCCTATGGATTTTGCTAATCTTGCAGCCCAGTTGAATGCGGGGACGATCGTACCAGAGGGTATTGTCATCGTGACGCTGCTCTCGGTGCTGGTCGGTGACTTGATTGCTGGACGTGCTGCCTCCCGCTGGACTCCTTATTTAGCGATCGCGGGGCTGCTCAGTGCTACGGCTGCTCTCTATTTTCAATGGGAAATCAGCGATCCGATTTCTTTCCTGGGCGGTTTTAACGGTGATGCCCTGAGTGTCGTCTTCCGGGGCATCATTGCGCTGTCTGCCGCCGTGACCATCCTGATGTCGATCCGCTACGTGGAGCAATCGGGCACCTCTCTAGCAGAATTTATTACCATTCTGCTCACCGCAACAGTAGGGGGCATGTTCCTCTCTGGTGCAGACGAGTTGGTGATGGTATTTGTCTCCCTAGAAACGCTCAGTATCGCCTCCTATCTACTCACTGGGTACATGAAGCGCGATCCCCGCTCTAACGAAGCAGCTCTGAAATATTTGCTGATTGGTGCTTCTAGCTCGGCAATTTTCCTCTACGGCGTGTCATTGCTGTATGGGTTGTCGGGGGGTGAAACTCGCCTAACTGAGATCGCGGCTCATATCGTGACTGATCCCACAGGTCAGTCGATTGGTTTGGTGATTGCTTTGGTGTTTGCGATCGCCGGGATCGCCTTCAAAATTGCGGCGGTGCCCTTCCACCAGTGGACTCCTGACGTTTACGAAGGTTCACCTACTCCAGTGGTGGCCTTTCTGTCGGTCGGCTCCAAGGCGGCTGGCTTTGCCCTAGCAATTCGGCTCTTGGTAACGGCTTTCCCAATGCTGACCCACGAGTGGAAGTTTGTCTTCACCGCGCTCGCCATCCTTAGTATGGTCTTAGGCAACGTCGTAGCCTTGGCGCAAACTAGCATGAAGCGGATGCTCGCCTACTCCTCCATTGGGCAAGCAGGCTTCGTCATGATCGGCTTGGTTTCCGGGACTGATGCGGGCTACGCCAGTATGGTGTTCTACCTGCTGGTCTACCTGTTCATGAACTTGGGAGCTTTCACCTGCGTGATTCTGTTCTCCCTCCGTACTGGCACCGACCAAATCAGCGAATACTCTGGTTTGTACCAAAAAGATCCGTTACTCACTTTGGGGCTGAGTGTCTGCCTGCTATCGTTGGGTGGCATTCCTCCCTTGGCTGGCTTCTTTGGTAAGCTCTACCTGTTCTGGGCAGGCTGGCGCGCTGGGGCTTACGGATTAGTTTTGGCCGGATTGGTTACGACTGTAATCTCGATCTACTACTACATTCGCGTGGTGCGGATGATGGTGGTGAAAGAACCTCAGGAAATGTCGGATGTGGTCAAGAACTATCCTGCAATTACCTGGAACTTGCCTGGAATGCGGCCTCTGCAAGTGGGTCTAGTATTGTCCTTGGTTGCCACTTCTTTAGCTGGAATCCTCTCCAATCCTCTGTTTACGCTAGCCAATGACTCGGTCACCCATTCTCAAATTCTGCAATCGGCCATTTCTAATACTCCTGGCAGCACCCAAGGTGTGACAGGCTACATCAAACCTGTTCTGTCAAGTCAGGTGCCTGTCGCAAAAACTAACACTGGTCTTTAATCTGGCAGATTCGGCGCTAGACAGCGCTTCGGTTTGTTGCAATCACCGCCTGACTTTGTCGTTGGGCGGTTTTTATTCCCTTAAATTTTTGCCATTTCCTTCTTGATTTTGACTACGACTAACAACACTTTGAGTTCTTTACTGTTTCAAGACTTTCAATCGTTGGCCGCGATCGCCACGACTCCGGCTGGCCTCAAAAAACTAGGGGCCCTGTGCCAAGCTCATCCCATCACCCTCTGGGTGCCAGAATCTTTAGCCGAATTAGCTCAAGCCCAAAACCTGGACTCGAAGATTTATTCCGGTTCGCTCAAAGAACAGGTGGCTCAGTTGTGGCCGCAGTACCAACGGTTTGTGTTTTGTCTAGCCACAGGTGCGGTGGTGCGCTTGATTGCGCCTTTGTTGCAGCACAAGTCTACTGATCCAGCCGTGGTGGTGGTAGACGAAGCGGGGCAATTTGTCATTAGCTTATGCAGTGGGCATCAAGGAGGAGCCGATCGCTTGGCTGAGGCGATCGCCCTACAACTCAATGCCACTCCAGTCTTGACAGGTGCCGCCAACCGTTTACAGCTACCGGGAATTGATGTTTTAGGCGTGCCGTTTGGTTGGCAGAAAGGCGAAGGAGATTGGACAGGCGTGAGCGCCGCGATCGCTCGTCAAGACGCGGTGCAAGTGATTCAATCAGCAGGAACAACGCTCTGGCAACATCACCTACCCTCGGAGCATTCATTTCAATTTTATGAGTCAGAAGAGACCGCTACGACTTCCATTCAACCCGCTACTCCGAAAGCTAGGGTTTGGATTAGTCTGTCAGAGCGGCAATTCACCTCAGAGTCCGGCATACCAGAAGTTCAATGGCATCCGAAAGTTTTATGGGTCGGGATTGGCTGTGAACGAGGCACTTCTCGACAACTGATCGAAGGCGCGATTCAGCAAGTTTGCCAAGCTCATCAGTTGGCCGAAGCCGCGATCGCTGGAATCGCAACCCTAGACCTCAAAGCCGATGAAGTGGGTTTGGTCGAGCTGTGTCGCGATCGCCAGTGGCCTCTGCGTTGTTTCTCTGCCGAGCAACTGAAATCAGTGCCAGTCCCGACTCCCTCCGAAGTGGTTGCCGCTGAAGTAGGCACCCCTAGCGTCGCTGAAGCCGCCGCCCTCGTAGGGGCACGTCTTGTGCCTGCTCTCTCTGCACCTGACCTAGAAACAGAGCAGCAAGCGGTGTCCCTACGGGTAACTAAACAAATTATTCGGGCAGCAGATCAACCAGGAGCAGTGACGATCGCGATCGCCCAAGCTGAGCAAGAATACACAGGCCGCAGCGGAAAATTGTGGCTAGTCGGGACTGGTCCCGGACAACTAGAACAAATTACTCCGGCTGCCCAAACTGCGATCGCCCAAGCGGATGTAGTGATTGGTTATTCGCTCTATGTAGACCTTGTCAAGCCGTTGCTGCGTCCAGGGCAAATTGTGGAAGCTTTGCCGATCACTCAGGAACGTCAACGGGCACAGCGGGCGATCGAATTGGCGAACTGGGGCTTAACCGTCGCTGTAATTTCGTCGGGAGATTCTGGCATTTATGGCATGGCAGGCCTGGTTTTAGAGGAACTGCGCGCCCAAGATTGGGACGGTAAAACGCCAGCGGTGCGAGTGTTTCCGGGGATTACCGCTCTCCAAGCAGCGGCTTCACGGGTGGGCACACCCTTAATGCACGATTTTTGCGCCATCAGCCTTAGCGACTTGCTGACGCCTTGGGTCATGATTGAAAAGCGCTTAAATGCAGCAGCCCAAGCAGATTTTGTTACCGCTCTCTATAACCCGCGCTCAAAAACCCGTACCGAGCAGATCGCGATCGCCCAACAAATTTTCTTGCAGTACCGTGATCCTAGTACCCCAGTCGCTTTGGTGCGATCGGCCTACCGCGAAGATGAGCAAGTTACGCTCACAACGCTAGGCGAACTGCTAGAAGCACCGATTGATATGCTGACCACAGTTTTAATTGGCAATGCTAGCACTCGCACCTATGCCGACTGGATGATTACTCCACGTGGCTACTTAGGGTTTACACCCGATGCAGAACCTAATCAATCGCCCTAGCAAACCAACCCAATACAGTAGTGGCGATCGTCAGGACAATGGAGCCGAACAGCGCGGGAATAAAACCAGTGATGTCAAAACCGGGAGTCAAAGCGGCCACAATCCAAATAGAGAGGGCATTGACCACAAACAGAAATAAACCCAGCGTCAAAATCGTCAATGGCAAGGTGAAGAACAGCAAAATCGGTCGCACGATCGCATTGACTAAGCCCAAAACCACCGCCGCGATCGCTGCTGCCACAAACCCTGTCAACACAAAACCGGGGACGAAATAAGCTGTCACTAGCAGCGCTAAGGCTGTCACCAACCAAGTTAAGAGAAATTGGGGCATAAACTTGCCTGAATGCGACTACTCTACTAACTATAGGTTTGACATTGATGTGACATCGAAATTTTTATGATCTTTCGGTATCTCGCTGCATTTGTATTGGCGTTTCTGGTTTGGAGCGGGCAGCTAAGCGCGATCGCCCTCAGCCAATATGCTCCGCCTCCGTCCTACAGCAATGCGGAGTTGCGTGGACGAGATTTTTCGGGCCAAAACTTGCAGGTGGCCGAATTTTCCAACACCAATCTCGCGACTGCTAACTTTGTGAATGCCAACTTGCGGGGTGCGGTATTTAGTGCCTCGGTAATGACTGAAACTAATTTGCAAAATGCTAACTTGAGCAGCGCCATGATGGATCAAGTCACTTTCAAGCGGGCTAGCCTCAAAGATGCAGTTTTGACAGATGCCATTTTGTTCCGCTCTACTTTTGAGGACACCGACATTACTGGAGCCGATTTTAGTAATGCTTTGCTGGATGGCGCTCAGGTCAAAAAATTGTGTGAACGAGCTAGTGGTGTGAACCCAACCACAGGCACAGCCACTCGCGACTCCTTAGGTTGCAAATAGATCGGTAGCATGGGTTAGGCGTAGCCGTAACACATGAATTCACAGGCATCAATGCACACAAATTTTTGCTCAATGCAGTGCGTGATGCTGGCTAATTCAATCGCTCTAGACGGTGCCTTTGGGTAGGATGAATTGCAACTGAATTCGCAGGGTAAGGCCCATCCAAGGAAATTGAGGTATAAGGTTCTCTAGGGCCAACAATCACATAACCCAAGCTGGTTAAAAACTCATAAATTGTGCGAATACTGTAGGGCTTGTTGATGAAGAAACCAGGCAGTGTTTCAAAGTAAATAATTGGGTAATAAGTCGTCAAAACTGTTTTGCTGCCCAGCAGTACGTCATACTCCATCCCCTCAACATCTAGTTTAATTACATCTATTTTCTTCGGTTTTTCTTGCGCCACCCATTCATCCAAAGGTAAAACTTCTACAGTGGTTCCTTGGTCGTTCTGAAATAACCCACCATTGCCCCGATAAGTTTGGTCTTCAAAATAGGAAAGCTGACATCGCTGCTGACCTAAACCTAGCGGCACAACCTGCACGATATCCTTCAGGCTAGAGTTCAGATCTAGATTGGATTGGAGGCGCGATCGAATGATTGGACCTGGTTCAAAAGCATAGATTTTACCTGTTTCAATAATGCTAGCGGCGACTAACGTAATGGCACCACAGTTCGCACCAATATCGAGAAAAACATCATCTACTCGGAGTACTTGTTGTAGGAATCGAGTGGTAGTAGGGTCATAAGTACTTGCTAACCAAACCGATGCCTCAATGGGGTAGGTCGTATCTACCTGCAACTGGAAATTTCCCGCGTAGTTTTTGACTAAATGCTGCTGAGATTTCGGTAGAAATCGAACGAATTTTCCGCCACCTCTACCCGTCAACTTGACAAATAATTTGACCAATATTTGGAGTGATTGACTGTAGAGAAGAATCAGAATTTGTGGCATGGGACATCGTTGCGTTATAGAACCGAGGAAGCCAGGTTTAACTATCTTGAATTGAGTGACTGTAGTCGACGCTAAGAGTGGCTGATTTTAGCGTAATATAGCGGATTGCTACCTTAAACTCGGCACGCTCATGGTTTCACCGCCCACCCCTGACTCCTTATCTTCTAACGCTTCAGAAACAATGTCTGCTTATCAGTCGGGATCTCAGCCAGTGCAACGAGTGGGCGTGATTGGTGGAGGCCAGCTGGCTTGGATGATGGCAGGAGCCGCCAAGAAATTAGGGGTACAGTTAGTGGTCCAAACCCCTCATGACACTGACCCTGCTGTAGCGATCGCGGCTGATGCCATTTTGGCTGCGGTGGCCGATGCAAACGCCACCGGAGAGTTAGCAACTCGTTGCGAGGTGATTACCTTTGAGAACGAGTTTGTCGATTTAGAAGCATTGGCCCAGTTGGAAGCCCAAGGCATCCGCTTTCGGCCTCGGTTGACGACTTTGGTGCCGCTACTAGACAAATATCATCAGCGTTCTTACCTGCGCGATTTGGGCTTGCCGACTCCTGAGTTCGTGGCTTTAGAACACCAAATCGATGACACTGCCCTAGAACAGTTGGGCTTTCCGCTGGTTCTGAAAGCGCGTCGCCACGGGTACGACGGTCAGGGGACGTTTATCATTCACGATCAAGCTGAGTTAGAAGATATCTGGCAAAAACTCGATCGCTCTCCCGTTTTACTTGAAGCCTTCGTACCCTTTGAGCGAGAACTAGCAGTGATTGCGGCGCGTGGCACCAGTGGTGAAGTCGCGGTTTATCCAGTGGTGGAAACTCAGCAAGAAAACCAAGTCTGTCGGCGCGTCCTGGCTCCTGCCGATATTCCTGAGAGCGTGCAAGCTGAGGCTGAAGCGATCGCTCGTACGTTACTCAACAGTTTGCAAGCGATTGGAGTTTTTGGTATTGAGCTGTTTCTCACTGCTGACGGCAAAGTCTTGGTGAACGAAATTGCTCCCCGCACTCACAACTCTGGCCATTTCAGCTTGGATGCCTGCGCCACTTCCCAGTTTGAGCAACATCTACGAGCCGTTTGTGGTCTGGCGCTGGGCAACCCTAGCTTAAGCAGTGATGGGGCTGTGATGGTGAATTTATTGGGATACGAACAGTCCCATAGCGATTATTTAGAGAAACGTCAGCAAATCGAGAAAATTCCTCAGGCCCACGTACATTGGTACGGCAAAACTGAATCTCGTCCGGGCCGCAAATTAGGTCATGTCACCGTGTTGTTATCCGCTCAGACGGCACCTAGAGAGCAGGCTCTGGCGATCGCTCAAGAAGTTGAAGCCATTTGGTATCAGCGTTAAGGTTTCCAGATACGTTTGTTAAAACTTGGTCGTTCTCGCCCAAGGCAGCTAAAATAGGTGAGAGGTTCTACTGCGGCGTTGGTGACTGCCAATAATGTTTTATGATCTATGCTTCGCTAATACGGGAACTGATTTAAGCGTCTAGTGGCAGTAGACCGGGCACGTACCCGGAAACTTAAAACTAGAGCTAAGGTACCCACCTGGATTTATTCCAGGTCAAAAACTGAGGTAAGACGGCGTTGCGGGGAGCCCAACTAAATATTTGAAAAAAATTCCCTTGTCTCTATAGGCGGGGGAATTTTTATTTGGTGCGCCTCGTTACCATAGGGGCAAATCAAATTTGTATCAAGCTTTTCGAAACTAGGGAGCATGAAGCGCTACGATGGTCTAATTCGAATTCACTTCGAGTTTGTTTTAGTTAAGCAAGGTTGTCACAGCTTTTGGTCGGTTCAAACTTTCCCGCCAATGTTTTTCAGCTGGACAACGGGTTGACGGTAATTCACCAAGAAATTGCTGCCACGCCTGTTGCCGTCGTAGATGTCTGGGTCCAAGCAGGTGCGATCGCGGAGCCAGAACCCTGGTCTGGGATGGCGCACTTTCTAGAACACATGATTTTTAAGGGCACCGATCGCCTCGCTCCCGGTCACTTTGACCATGCAATAGAAAGTCGCGGTGGGGTGAGTAATGCCGCGACCAGCCATGATTACGCTCACTATTTCATTACTACCGCTGCCGAACATCTGCCCGATACGCTGCCCCATTTAGCCGAATTGGTGCTGCATGCCGCGATTCCCGACGAGGAGTTCGACCGCGAACGCGATGTGGTGCTAGAAGAAATTCGCCAAGCCTACGACGACCCTGACTGGATTGGTTTCCAAGCCCTGATGGAGAGCGTCTATCAACGCCACCCTTATGGCCGCTCAGTTTTGGGGACAGAAGACCATCTGTTGCAAAACTCGCCCGAAGCGATGCGCCGCTTTCACCGCAATCACTATCAACCCGAAAATATGACGGTGGCGATAGTTGGGGGTTTGGATGTAACTGCCGCCACGGAACTGGTCAGCCAAGCCTTTGGGGAATTTAGCGATCGCACCGAATGCCCGATTGGTGAAATTGAAGCAGAACCGCCGATTGTGGGGATTCGTCGCCAAGAGTTGGGCTTACCCCGCCTAGAGCAAAGCCGCCTGATGATGGCTTGGATTGGCCCCGGTGTCGATCAACTCCAGCATGCCTATGGCTTGGATTTATTGTCAGTTTTGCTCGCTGATGGTCGCTCCTCGCGTTTAGTGCGGGAGCTACGCGAAGAGCGCAATCTAGTGCAAGCCATCCAAAGTGGTTTTTCGCTGCAACGAGAGTCCAGCTTATTTACGATTAACGTCTGGTTAGACACAGAAAATTTAGAGCGAGTGGAAGCGATTATTTGCGATCGCCTCTCCGAACTATTAACCACTCCGGTTCGGGATCAGGAACTGGCTCGCTGTAAGCGTTTACTGTGTAATGACTATGCCTTCTCTACCGAAACGCCAGGGCAATTAGCAGGGCTTTACGGCTACTACAACACGATCGCTAAAGCTCAAGTTGCGGTCACCTATCCTCAAAGGATTCAAGCTTTTCAGCCAGAAGAGTTGCAACATCTTGCCAGCCAATATCTCTCTCCTTATCACTATGCAGCCACTATCTTGCGACCGCTAGACTAGCAGAAGCAAATCCGTAACGTTTTGTTGAGATACTAGATGGGGCGATTTACGCGGTTTAGCCAGAATCAAAACAGCCAAAACTTAGTCAAACCAGCATAGTAAGGATCAGTTTGCTCGTGGATCAAAGTGTGACCCCTTTCCTGCAAAACCGCCAAGTTCATCGCACAGTGCTAGAGAATGGCATGGTTGTCCTCGCTGTAGAGAACCCTGCCGCCGACATTATTGCTGCTCGGATCTTCATTCGAGCCGGGAGTATTTGGGAGCGTCCTGAGCAAGCTGGGTTATCTCACTTGGTCGCTTCCGTCCTGACGAAAGGCACCGATCAGCTATCTTCTTTAGAAATTGCCGAGCGCGTCGAGTCGGTGGGTGCGGGCCTCAGCACGGATGCAGCCACTGACTACTTCTTGATGAGCTTGAAGACCGTTTCCAGTGACTTCGTGGAAATATTGGAGTTAGCAGGGCAACTGTTGCGATCGCCCACCTTCCCGGAATCTGAAGTAGAGCTAGAGCGTCGCCTCACCTTGCAAAGCATTCGCTCTCAGCAAGAACAGCCTTTTGCCGTGGCAATGGAGCAACTGCGGCAAGCGATGTATCAAGACCACCCCTATGCCTTGTCCGCCATCGGCACCGCAGCGAGCGTCGCGCAACTTAGCCGCAGCGACTTGCAGCAATATCACCAAACTTATTTTCGTCCTGACAATATCGTGATTAGCTTGGTGGGACGCATCACTCCAGAAGCCGCGATCGCTCAGATTCAGGAAGTCTTTGGAGATTGGCAAGCGCCAGACAGTTCTATTCCTGCCCTGACGCTACCTGTGGTGCCCGTAGAGCCGCAGCAGGTGGTTACGGCCCAAGAAACCCAGCAATCGATTATTATGCTGGGCTACCTCGCTCCCGCCGCCAAAAGCCAAGCCAGTACAGAAGAAGCTGCCCTCGACTACATTGCCTTGAAGCTGCTCAACACTTATTTGGGTAACGGTCTCTCCAGTCGCCTGTTTGTGGAGCTGCGAGAAAAACGCGGTTTAGCCTATGAAGTGTCTGCTTTCTACCCCACCCGCTTAGGTCAGTCCCAGTTTGTCACTTACATGGGCACCGCTCCCGACAATACGGCTACTGCCCTAGAGGGATTGCAGTACGAAGTTCAGCGCCTCTGCGGCGCTCCGCTGAGTGAAGCAGAATTGCAAACTGCTAAAAATAAATTGTTGGGGCAATACGCCCTCGGTAAGCAAACCAATTCCCAAATCGCCCAAGTTTTGGGTTGGTACGAAACCTTAGGGCTGGGTGTAGAGTTTGATGCTCAGTTCCAGAAAGCGATCGCCACAGTCACACCAGAAGCCGCGCAACAAGCCGCCTACCGTCATTTCACTCAGCCTTACGTTTCTTTAGTGGGGCCAGCCGCGTCAGTCAATGCGATCGCGGTTCCGGTGACACTTTAAAACCTAACCCCCAGCCCTTTCCCTAGAGGGAAGGGGAGCTAGATTCAAAGCGCTCCTGTTGATTTATTCAATAGTGGGAGGCAGGGTTTCTGTGTGCGATGATTCAATCACTTCGGCTTCTAGTGCTTCAGCGTTGTTAGCAGTTGCATCAGCAGATTCAAGGTACTGGCTATCGAGCAGAAACTTGCCGCCGCTAAAGTGGATGCTCCAGTAGCCGCCGGGGCGACGAGCCAAAATCGTGCCTTCTTCCCCTAACTGAATTACATTGGGGGGTCGCAACATCGGCATGGGGTCGGCTGTCTTGACATAGGGTGGCATCGTCACGACCCGAACGCGATCGCCAACAGCAAATTCTTTAGACATAACTTATTCTAGTCCTGGTGATTCCCCAATGGGTTAGGTTACTTGATTGCCGCATCTCGGAGCAACTGAGCCAAGCCCACTCCAGTCATCAGCGCCATCAGTAGCCAAACTAAGGCTAACCCAATCACCTCCCCTAGAAACAAACCTGTGATCGTGTGCAGCCAGCCACCGATCACCCAACCGCTGCCAAGCGCGATCGCCCAAGCTAAGACACTGACGCATATCCAGACTTTTGCATCCGCAAAACATTGCCGCAACACCAGCCATTGGCCCACTCCGAGTATGGCTCCCATCTTCATGCCATCTACCAGCCCGTAGAACAATCGCAACAAATCTGAGTGGGTTTGCGGCACGACCCAGCCCAAAGCCCCTAATTTGCTAGCTCCTAAAACAGTCCAGCAGAGGGTACTAGACAAGATCCACCAGCCTGCTTGAGGACACCAGCGTCGCAACACTAGCCACTGCGCTAAACCAATTACAGTACCGCCGATCGCGCCTTCCAAGCCTTGCAAAGCGGCTCTTTCGCCCACTTCTAACCAATAAAGGCTAATCAAAAATCCTAAAATATTGCCTCCTATCCATTGCAGGCAAAAGCGGTAGGCCAACCTTTGTCCAGGCTGGGCTAAAAATAGAGCGGGAGTTGAATGACCCATCTAGCGATTTGTCCTGGGGGGTTGAGCGGGCGCAACAAACAAAGTTTTGAATCCTTGCCGCCGCATCTGAGGCGATTCAGGCGCAATATAGCTCCACAAGCTCTCCCAGTAAAAAAAGGAGACACCATCAAACCCTTGCTCACGCGCAGCCTGGACTTGTTCCTGAATCTGCTGCATGTTGACGGGCTGCCCCCAAGAGCCTGTGTGAATGCCGATCGCCACTGGAATCCGTTGACGCGCGAACTGCACTGCAGGTTGCTTTAGTTCCGCTACAAAAGTAGACAACCTTTGGCGATAGACCTGTAAAACCAGTTCTTCAATCCAGCCCTGCCGCACCCAGGTTTGCCAATCTTGCAGGTAGGTTCTGTAGGAAAACCCTTGAGAGTTGGGGGATAGCGTGATTAAGCAATAGGGCCGCACCACTTTCACGGCGCGAAAAATTTGCTCCATCAAAGCGGTAATTTTATTCGCTCGCCAGCGCATCCATTCTGGGTCTAGCGGGTCATCAGGAGGCGGTTTACTCCCATGTTCTTGCTGGTAAAGCTTGACCGTAAAATCGTCGTAACCAAAATCTACTGGCAACCCAAAGTGGTCATCCAATTGAATCCCAGCGACATCGTAGCGAGTCACGACTTCTACAATCAGATCTACCATCAGGGTTTGCACCTCTGGGTGCAGAGGGTTCAGCCAAACTCGACTGATGCCAAACGGCTGCCGCAGTTTCTGCTGAGCGAATTCTAACCAGGATGGCGATCGCGACTTTGTAGCATTGGGTAAAGCTAATTGCTCCCAATCTGAGCGAATGGCTGTAGTGCCATCTTGACGGCTGGTGAGCCAATCGGGGTGCTGCTGGACTAATGCCGAGCCAGCGGGAGCCATAAAGCCGTACTCAAACCAAGGAATGATCCTGAGTCCCTGTTGATGGCCCTGCTGAACCATCTCCGCTAAAACGTCTTTGCCTAAACGCAGACTCGTTAGCATGGGGTCTTGCGATCGCCCAATGCTCCGCTTGAGCACAAAGCTGGGATAGAGTGTATGCCCCCGGTTCCACACGACAGGGTAAACCGTATTGAAGTGGAGCTGAGATAGCTGCTTGAAGGCTTGCTTGACTCCCCCAGGCCGAAACAGGACCGCACTTGCTACATTGGTCAGCCAGACTCCGCGTAGCTCGGTTAATGCTGGGGCCGCTGGTAGCTTAGGCCGCTGTGCTGGCACAACCAAAAGCACAACCACCAACATCAAAGAGAGTAAGCAGACTAGTCCAGTCTGAAACTTCTTGTCCATCCCCTTGCATTAACCAACCTTCTAGAGTCTAGCTGGCGATCGCTTTAGTGGCTCTAGGTCTTTAGGGAACTTGCCAAATTCTCTCGTGATATTGAGCGGGTTCGGCGTAGGGGTCAACGGTAGGATGATCGTGACCATGCCCGTGGCCGTGCTCATGTCCGTGAGCCTGCTCATGATTATGACCGTGATCGTGACCATGCCCATGATCATGCCCGTGGCCATGACTGCCACCATTAGCAACAGCCGCTAAGCGAAACTTACACATCTCGCAGTTCATCTGCACTTGGCCCAGTTGGGTTTCAATTTCTCGCTCCCGCAAAATGGAGAAGAGTTGCGGATGCAAGCCCATTTCTGGCAAGCAGGTCATGGAGATGTCGGGGTGCAGGTCTTGTTGCTGCGTGGTGATGTCAAAGATTTTCTTCATCAGCAACCCAGTAAACAAGAAGTAAGGCAGGACGATAATCCGCTTTGGTTCATACAGGCGGGCGCGACGGAAGCCTTCTTCTAAGCGGGGATGGGTGATGCCAATAAAGCAGGTTTCGACGGTGCTATAGCCGCTGCCTTCCCAGAGAATCCGAGCCATTTTGTAAACATCACCGTTGGCATCTGGGTCGCTGGCTCCACGCCCCACAAACAGCAGGACGGTATCTTTGCGCTCGATGCCTTGGGGGTTCCATTGAGGTTGGTCGAGTTCGGCTAGGCGCGATCGCCACAACTCCAAAATGCCAGGAGTGATGCCAAAGTGCCGCCCGTAGTGAAACTTGACCTGGGGATGCCGCTGCCGAGCGCGATCGAGTTCGTTGGTGACATCAAATTTGTTATGTCGTGCGGCAAAGAGCAAAATTGGCAAAACGGAAAATTCGGTGTAGCCCTGTTCGACGCACTGATCAACGCCTTCTTGAATGGAGGGAGCGGTGAGTTCGAGGAAGCAAGGAACTGCGGGGCGGGAGGTATCTAGAGCTTGGTACGCTGCGGCAAATTCGAGAAAGCTCCGCCGTCCATCTTCATCCCGACTGCCATGCCCAATCAGCAGTAAAGGTCGCTGCATGGGCAGAGGCGGTAGTTGTGCCGCTGGAGCAGCAGCATCGATTGTATTCAACAGGGTTGAATTGGTAGTTAACATGAGTCAAATCCTCTTTCCCGTGCGACGCAGGAAGTGAGTGAAGTGGTAACAGATAGGCGTTCTGGCTGAGGAGAGCTGACACTCTACTAAATCCGAATTTTCAGCTCCATTGACAGCTGCGGCACAGCACCGGACTCGCACCGGATTTTCCCTATCTGGCTACTGTTCACGTGTGCTTCGTTATCTTATCCCATCTGTTCTTGGGACTGTATGCGGGGGAGGGGGTTGAGGGCGATCGCTCGATGATCTTTTAGTTGGGTGTGCAAGCACATTTACTAGAACCAAACCCTTGGGGGCGCTTGCCCCCAAACCCCCGCTGAAGGACGGCTGCGTCCTCCAGACCTCCTCCAGAAGTTGGTTTTAGGGTACGGTTTTGACTATTGGAATGGCAATTAGATAGGGGGCTTAGGTATTCGCGAATTGCTTGGAACTTGGGCGATCGCTCCTTGGATAAGCCATGAGGCGATCGCGACACTACTTCTACCTAAGATTTACCTAGGATTCGATCTTGACGGAGAAGATTTTGTCGTCTTTCCGAATTGCATTCACGACATCTATATCTTCCGTTTTGCCAAACACGGTGTGCTTGCCGTCAAGGTGGGGCTGAGGTGAGTGGCAAATAAAGAATTGGCTGCCGCCTGTATCTTTACCAGCGTGAGCCATCGACAGGCTACCCGCCAAGTGCTTGTTGGGGTTGCCAGCCGTTTCGCATTTAATTTTGTAGCCCGGACCTCCAGTGCCTGTGCCTTGAGGACAGCCACCCTGAATCATAAAGTCAGAAATCACGCGGTGAAAGGTCAGACCGTCGTAAAACCCTTTATTCGCAAGATCGGTAAAGTTCTGCACCGTGTTAGGCGCATCCTGGTCAAATAGCTCCAGGTTAATCGTGCCTTTGGCGGTTTCCATTATGGCGCGAGTCATGGTCTCTCCTTATTAAGCCGAGATGGCTGATTGCGTCTACCAGCCAATTCATCTCATCCAGCTTAGAACAAAAGTCGCGATCGCTACATTTCGACCCAACCGCAATGGCTCAAACTGCCCTTTGACTGGCTTATCTAAGCACAAGTTTAAGCAGATTCTGGATTCAGCTTTGCCAACTCCCAAGTCGCATAGGTACCAATCGGGCTCCAGATTAAATAGGGAATGAGGAGGGCAGCGGCAGTAGCCGAAACGGGTGCAACCACCGCTGCCAGAATCCAACCTAGAACTGCTCCAGTACCGCCAATGAACGTACCAATGGTGAGGTTACGCAGCCACAACGTCAGAGGCTGGTAGACAATTGTCACAATTTCTAATAGCAGATAGAAACCCATGAGAAACCAGGTTTTTGAGCTGCCAGGGTCTCGTTCCCAAATGTTGTAGGCAGACCATGCGCCACAGACAAAAACCACCGCCCAAATCACTGGAATGGCAGGTTCAAAAGTGAGCCAGCTTGGACGACGTAAGCGCCGAAACCATTTCACATCACGGGGCCGAATCACACTACCACCGATCGCCACTAAAAAGGTTACGGCTGCAATTACCATCCAAGACTTGATCATGCTTTTTGCTTCCTCTGGGCCACACACTTCACTTAGCTCAAATCAGATCTGACGGTTCTGAGCAAAGAGTAAGTTATGAAGCGATTGTGTCAGGGCATTAGGTCAACCGTAATCGACCAGCGGAAAGATTAGTGTGCTGCCTCAGGGTTGAGCCGCATCATTTCCAATGTGGCATAGGTGCCAATCGGACTCCAAATTAAGTACGGCAAGAGCAAAAGCACTGCCAAACCCGAAATTGACAAGATGGAGCTAGCGAGGAAAACTCCTAAAACCACACCAATACCGCCTAACACCACCCCGACTTTAATATTTCGCAGCCTGAGAGTAAGCGGAATGTAAGCAACAGTAATTACTTCTAGTAGTAGGTACAGCGCCATTAGGAGCCACATTTGCAAGCTACCTGGATTCTTTTCCCATACCAAATAGGCAGAAGCAGCCCCACAACTAAACACAAAAGTCCAAATCACCGGAATTAGAGGCTCAAAGAAGAGCCACAAAGGACGCTGTAGCTCTACTGCCCAGACAGTATCGCGGGGTCTGATCCAAGCTGCCCCTAAAGCCACCAAAAAGGTGATGCCACCAATAATCATCCAAGATTCCACCATGTCTTTGCCTCCTATCCTGACCCGCTCCACTGACTTAATCCGTCAGCTTATGTTTATGGTCGCAAGTCCAAGCGGAAGCTTACTCAGTCGTGGGTGGGAACCTGATGGCACATGCCACCCACAAATATCCCTGGCGAATATACCCCTAGCCAATATGGCTGTTGCCATAGCTTGAGAGCGGGTGGCGCATCGAAGTGCTAGAAGGAAGCTGGCGGGAGATAGTTTAGGCAGTGGCGATCGCTTCTGGAGATAATCCTTTTTGAGCGAGCCAATCCAGATTGAACAACCGTGATTGATACCGGGAGCCGCTATCACACAAAATAGTCACAATGGTATGTCCGGGCCCCATTTGTTTTGCCAGTGCCACTGACGCAGCGACGTTAATCCCACTGGAGCCGCCCAAAAATAAGCCTTCTTCTCGCAGCAGGCGATACACAACCTCTACACACTCTTGGTCATGAATGCGAATGGCATCATCCGCAGGTGCCCCTTCCATATTGGCTGTAACGCGGCTGTTGCCAATACCCTCGGTAATGGAACTTCCTTCTATGTGAATTTCTCCCGTTTTCACATAGCTGTAGAGACCGCTACCCATTGGGTCAGCCAATACTGCTCTGATGTTAGGGTTCTTTTCCTTGAGAAACATTGCCACCCCAGCGTAGGTTCCACCTGTGCCAGTCGAGGTAATCCAAGCATCAACTTTGCCCTCAGTTTGCGCCCAGATTTCTGGCCCAGTCGTGTGGTAATGAGCCAACCGATTGGCTAAGTTATCGAACTGGTTTGCCCAGATCGCATTCTCCATCTCTTCTGCAATGCGGCCAGAAAGCCTGACGTAGTTGTTGGGGTCTTTGTAAGGTACGGCAGGAACAGGACGCACTTCAGCGCCTAAAGTTCGTAGTGTGTCAATTTTTTCTTGGGATTGGGTGTCAGGGATGATGATCAGGCACTTGTAGCCCTTAGCGTTGCAGATATGCGCCAAACCAATGCCTGTATTGCCTGCGGTGCCTTCTACTACGGTGCCACCAGGCTTGAGCAACCCTTTGCGTTCGGCATCTTCAATCATGTATAGCGCAGCCCGGTCTTTCACAGAGCCACCTGGGTTAAGGAACTCGGCCTTGCCTAAAATTTCGCACCCCGTTTCTTCGCTAAAGCTGTGCAACCGAATTAAGGGTGTGTTGCCGACGCTGCCGACAAATCCGTTTTTAATATCCATGCTCAATTTACCTATTGCTTCCCTTTAAAAATTTTGACTCATAGACGTGGCAGGATTGCGGTTTTAGGGGGCGATCGCCTCAGCCAAAATTCCCCAAAAAATAAGGTGGGCATTGCCCACCCTACAGAAATTAATTTGACCGCGAGCCGCTTATTTGTCGGGTTGGGGGGTCATGCGGAGGTAAGGTCTGATTTCGGTCACACCTTTGGGGAACTTCTGCTTCGCTTCTTCGGTGGGGATAGAAGGTACGACTACAACATCATCGCCATCTTTCCAGTTCACAGGAGTGGCAACGCTGTAGTTGTCGGTCAGCTGCAGAGAGTCGATGACCCGCAAGATTTCTTGGAAGTTACGACCAGTGCTGGGGGGATAGGTGATCGTCAAACGCAGTTTTCTTTGAGGATCGATCACGAATACGGTGCGAACCGTCAACTTGGCATTGGCATTGGGGTGAATCATGCCGTACAGATCAGACACCTTCTTGTCGTCGTCTGCCAAGATTGGGTAGTTAACCGTAGTGTTCTGAATTTCGTTGATGTCACCGATCCAGCCTTTGTGGGACTCAGCATCATCAACACTTAGCGCGATCACTTTAGCATTGCGCTTGTCGAATTCAGGCTTGAGCTTAGCAACTTCGCCAAGTTCGGTGGTGCAAACTGGCGTGTAGTCAGCAGGGTGAGAGAAGAAAACAACCCAGCTATCGCCAGCCCAGTCATAGAAGTTGATTTCGCCTTCGCTGGATTGCTGCGTAAAGTTGGGAACTACGTCACCAAGTTGGAGAACCATAACCGAGATTTCCTGTGGTCTAAGTATGCGAGTCAGAAGCAAATATTCTAACTTGTGATCATGACACAAAACTCCGGTTTTCCGGTCGGAGTTTAGATCTTTTTATGATTTTACTGCAGATGGGTCTCTCTTTGGTCTTTGGCCTAAGGCGATCGCAAAAGACCCCGACACCACAAAAATCGCCCCCACAATCCCTAAAATAGTTAGTTGCTCCGGGGCAATTAGGGTCGGCCAGAAGACAGGCAATCCTAACATAGTGCCAATGGTCACTACTGGAGTCAGCGAGAGAACCGCACTAACTCTAGAGGCTTCCCAATGATCCAGCGCTTCCGCAAAGGCACCATAAGCAATCAAAGTATTTAACGCGCAAAAGAGCAAGGCAATCCAATGAAATGTATCCAAACTGAGAAGTTTTTGCGGGGCAGCAGTTGGAGTAAACAGAAGCGTCGCCCCACCATAAATCGCCATCATGATTGTGGCTGACGGCAAGGTTTGGAGCAGTTGCTTTTGAGCTAAGGCATAAACCGCCCAAGCGATCGCAGCCAAAACCAACAAACCACTCCCACCCAAGTATTGAGCCGAGCTAGTCACGAGTGCTTGCAGTTGCTCATGAAAAAACAAGGAAAATCCCAGCGTCAGCAGAGCTAAACCTGTCCACTGGCGCAAGCTGTAACGCTCCTTAAACACCCACAAAGCCCCTAAACCCATCGAAACGGGAGCCAACTGAATCAGCACTTGGGCATTAGCGGGTGAAGTTTGAGCCAGCCCTTGTAGAAACAGCAAATAGTTGATCGCCAGAAATACAGTCGCGATCGCCAACAGCTTCCATAATCCGG
The DNA here is from genome assembly GCF_014695385.1 of Trichocoleus sp. FACHB-46. Lineage (NCBI taxonomy): Bacteria > Bacillati > Cyanobacteriota > Cyanophyceae > Leptolyngbyales > Trichocoleusaceae > Trichocoleus > Trichocoleus sp. FACHB-46. The sequence goes on from NZ_JACJOD010000013.1 coordinate 476,666, forward strand.
GCGATCGCAGCTTTTCTAGAGTGGGTAATTGTTTGCGGCTTGCCAAATATAGCGCCAGCAGCCCAAAGGAAATCAGGAACCGAAACCAAGTGACGGTGTATACATCCAACACCTGCAACGTCACCATTAGCGCCACTGGCAGCACTCCCCAAAGCAATACGGTCAGCAGGGACAAAGCTAAGCCCAATCGCCAACGCCCCGAACTATGGTGCAATGGCATAAACCCCCAGATAAAAAGCCGATAAAAACAGATGCATCCAACGGCACAGGCTTTCTAGTTTAGCGATTGCTAATTTTGGAATTAAGACAACCCCATCAACCGACACGGCCAGAAGGGGAGATGTCTCAAAAACTTTTACAAACCACTTGCATTTCCTGCGATCGATTGGTAATTAAAACTAATCGGTGGCAGCAGTACTTCTTATGTTTGACACCCTCTTGATTAGCCTATTGCAACTGCTGTATTTCCTGATTCAGGTTATTCAGCCAATTCTGATTCCTGTTTGCTTTATTACGGCTTGGGGTCTAGTTATTTTAGTGAGTTGGAACACTTGGTCAGCGGTGCGGGATGGTGTAACGAGTGCCAAGCGCATGCACCAAATCCCTTGTGCCAACTGTGAGTTTTTCACCGGAGACTATCACCTCAAATGCACTGTGCATCCCGCCACAGCCCTCTCTGAAGATGCGATCTACTGCCCTGACTACGAACCTACCTCCCAGCCCCTACCCGTTTCTCACTACTAAGGATTGCTTCTAAAGGTTCTGAGCGCGATCGCTCCTCATTGTCTGAGCGTTCGATCATAGCTCTAGTGCTCTACAATCGTTGCCAGCGATCGCGTGAGACTTAGGAATGTTAGTACGAAAACTCTACGACTGCGAAGAATTTGTGGCAGGCGACAGTACCTTGCTGCGAGAACTCTTCCATCCCGACAAGCAAGCGATAGATTTGCGCTACAGTCTAGCCCACGCGATCGTTCCGGTTGGGGAAACCTCCACGCCTCATTCTCTCACTACCTCTGAGGTCTACTACATTCTCAGCGGTCGAGGAGAGATGCACATTGGAGACGAAACCCAAATGGTGGAACCGGGGGACGCCGTTTATATTCCACCCGACGCTAAGCAGTTTATTCGCAATACTGGCAGCGAACCGCTTGTGTTTATCTGTATTGTCGATCCCGCATGGCGAAAAGAAGACGAAACCGTCTATTAAGCCAGAGTATGTCTGAGAGAGTGATGTTAGGAGCCGTGTCATGGACGTAAAAGCCGCAGTTGCCTTTGAAGCTGGGAAGCCGTTGACTATTGAAACGGTGCAGCTAGAAAACCCCCAAGCAGGGGAAGTGCTAGTCGAAATCAAAGCGACAGGAATTTGTCACACTGATGCCTTTACGCTTTCTGGTGCTGACCCAGAAGGCTTGTTTCCGGCCATTTTGGGGCACGAAGGTGCTGGTGTGGTGGTGGAAGTTGGCCCAGGAGTCACTTCGGTAAAACCTGGCGATCATGTGATTCCGCTCTACACTCCCGAATGCCGCAATTGCGAGTATTGCCTCAGCTTCAAAACTAACCTGTGCCAAGCCATTCGAGGCACGCAAGGCCGAGGTTTGATGCCCAATGGCACCAGTCGTTTCTCGATCGCTGGCAAAATGATCCATCACTACATGGGCACCTCCACCTTTGCCAACTACACGGTGCTGCCTGAAATTGCTGTGGCCAAAATTCGTGAAGATGCTCCCTTTGACAAAGTTTGCTATATCGGCTGTGGTGTCACCACCGGGATTGGCGCTGTTCTCTATACCGCCAAAGTTGAGCCTGGTGCGAATGTAGTTGTGTTCGGCTTGGGCGGTATTGGCCTCAATGTAATCCAGGGTGCCCGGATGGTGGGAGCCAACATGATTGTGGGTGTAGACCTCAACCCCCAGAAACGTGTCTTAGCCGAAAAATTAGGCATGACCCATTTCGTCAACCCTAAAGAAGTGGAGGGCGATCTGGTAGCTCACTTGGTGGAACTAACTAAAGGTGGCGCTGATTACAGCTTTGAGTGTATTGGCAACGTCAACGTCATGCGTCAAGCCCTAGAGTGTTGCCATAAAGGTTGGGGTGTCAGCATCATCATTGGGGTGGCGGGAGCAGGCCAAGAAATCAGCACTCGTCCATTTCAATTAGTGACTGGCCGCGTCTGGAAAGGCTCTGCGTTTGGGGGAGCGAGAGGCCGTACCGATGTGCCCAAGATTGTGGATTGGTACATGGACGGCAAAATCAACATTGATGATCTGATCACTAATGTGGTGCCAGTCGAGCAAATCAATGAAGCCTTCGACCTGATGCACAAAGGTGAGGCAATTCGGACTGTCGTGACGTTTTAGCGATTTAAACTTGCTCTTCTGAAGAATTGGCCTTGGCTTGCGCTCGTTTGGTAGACAGATCCAGCTTGGCCCGCAATTCATCTTTAATGCGACCCAAAATTGATTCTTCGTCCAGAGAAGCCAAAATCCGGGTCACGACTGCTTTTGGTCCTTCTGGTCCCCAGGTGGCTCCGTTGGCGAGGTAGGCTTTGGTGATGTGACCAATCCCATAAGTAGAAACGCCTGCTACACCCGCCTGAGTAATGGCAACAGAAAGATAGGGGGCGATCGCCAGTCCTCCGGTGGCTGGAACCGAAGCACCCAACAGCCCTTTCAGAGAACTCAATCCAAACGTCACCAGAAGCTCACTGGCACTGATTCCACCCATTGTCAGCGCAATTTTTTGCAACAAATTAATGGCGTTTTTTTGAGTCATAGAGATGCCGTAAAGCTTCGATAGCGTCAGAATCAACGCTACATCAATGGCCGCACTTCCCAACACATCGATGACCGTGATGGGGTTGAGGGCGATCGCCACCGCTTTGGTCATGACTCCATTCCAAATAATTTGGTTGGCACTGCGATCGCGAATTTCCATCTTCCGCTGCACCAGTTGCTCATTGACATCATCGGCATAGAGCATAGTGTTGAGGGCCACCAGAGATTTGCCTTCTCGGTGCAGAATCTCCAAAATTTTGAGCTTTAACTCTCCAACTTCCGGAATGCCTCGGCTTAATTGGGCAGTCATTTTGCCATCTGGGTGACGTACAGCCTTAGCAATTAGGGGAGAAGCCGCTGCCATCACAATCTCTTCTGGAGAGAGCAATTCTTTAACTCGCTCATCCCGAATTTTTTGATAGATTGCCGTGCGATCGGCATCAGGATATTGGTCAATCTTGTTAAATACCAACAGAATCGGTTTGCTGGCTTCCCGCAATTCTGACAGCGCTTCGTACTCTACTTTGGTCATGTCACCCGCGACTAAAAACAGAATCAAATCTGCCTGTTTTGCCACTTGACGCGCCAAAGCTTCGCGCTTTTCACCATCCACTTCATCAATGCCGGGAGTATCAATCAGCTCAATCCGCGAGTCACCCACTCCTGGCAACGCTACCCGAATAATGTCGCGATCGCTTCCCGCCACCGCCTCTCTTCGCAGGCTCCAGTCCGCGCTCTGAATCACCTGCGTCACCCCATGAATAGGGCCAACCTCAAAGAGGTCTTGACCGAGCAGTGCATTCAGTAAAGAAGACTTACCCCGCCCCACCATGCCAAACACAGCAATATGCACCACAGAACGGTCTAGCTTATCCAGCATGCGCTCTAGACCTTGAATTTCTGGCTCCAGTCCAGCGCGTTCTTGCGGTGTTAAATCTAGATGACCCACAATCTCGCGTAGGGCATCTTGGGCTTGCTTGTAATTGAGTTCTGCCTGAATGTCTTCAAAGCTAAAGATGGCATTTTCCAGTTCTGCGTCCAAGTTGGTCTGCTGCCAATCCCCACTGGTTTGGTCAGCGGCAACTAAATTGGCATCAGGATCAAATTGAGGCCGAGAACTATCCAAAGTGAACCTCCAGGGAAATCAGCGCTTTCTTTAAAGACAATAAACGCCTCATTTCATCGTAGCCAGTTCTGTTAAGTGTCGAGCAGGGCGAACAGATGCTTATCCGCTTCGATCAATCAGGATGTTGGCATCTTAAAGAGCAATCTGGTAACGAGCGGGCGATCGCGAACTTTTTGTGAAGATCCTGGGACTACCGCTAAACAGAGGCTAAGATACCTGAGAAATATGTAAACTTGTGTTAAGTACAGCCCTACATCTTGACCATGATCTCTCGTCGTACGTTGCTCGGTGCTCTCTTCGCTTACGTTCTCGCCATATTGGCGGTCTTTAATCTAGTACCAGCAGCCCATGCGCTCGGTGGCAAGTTGCCAGAACTCAACCGACCCGCGCCAGAATTTACCTTGCCGACCAATACGGGAGATGGAGCAATTTCGCTCGTCGACTATCGAGGTAAGTGGGTAGTTGTCTACTTCTATCCCAAGGACTTTACCTCTGGTTGCACCTTGGAAGCTCGTCGCTTCCAGCAGGATCTACCAAAGTACTCAGCCAAAAATACCGAAATTTTGGGGGTGAGCGCTGATTCCGTCGATTCTCACGCAGAGTTCTGTGACTCAGAAGGCTTAAAGTTTCCGCTCTTGGCGGATGCAGATGGCAGTGTGAGCAAAGCTTACGGCTCTTGGTTAGGCTTCCTCTCGGCACGGCATACCTTCATCATCGATCCTGAAGGAGTTTTGCGGGAGCGTTTCACAGGCGTTAACCCTGTTGTCCACAGCAGCGAAGTGCTCGCTCGCCTGAATGAACTGCAAGCCACGACGGTTTCATCCGTAACCTAAATCAGGCAGGGAGGTTAGCAGAGTGCCCTACCATAGAAAGCAGTCTTGTTTTATGCAGGAAGCTGCTCCATGAGCTTGGAATCTCACCCTGCCTCCGCTTCTTCACCAAAATCCTGGGACTTTGCTGAGCCGCCAGAGTTTGCTGAGCCACCGCTACCGCAAACTATTGATCTGCTACCCCCCCTAGAACTAGCTCCTGCCCCACCCAGCTTAGAGATTGCCGCTGACTCACCCGCAGCGATCGCATCAGACCCCATTAACGCTGAACCAACGGCTCGTCCGTGGAGCTTACCAAGTGCAACAGAGCTACAACCTGCTCGTCTGCGGGTAGGACTATTTTTTGTCGGCTCTGGTGCCACATCCTTGGCGTTGCTTTGGCTCTACATTAAGTGGGTTTGCCCAGAGTTTGGCCCTGCTGAACAAATGACCTACTATTGGCAGCCTTACATCTGGTTTGTGGGCTTAGGAGTGGCAGGGCTATTTATGCTGGGTCGAGAGGTGATGCGAGGGAAGCCTTAACTTCTCACTTCACAAAGCGCGATCGCCCTTGCTGAGTTTGCTTTAGTTGGTCTACCAAACCATCCCAGTTTTCTTGCTCCACAGCCGCCACAATTTGATCGAGTTGGTCCCGGTAAGCAGCAAGCGATCGCAACAGAGCAGAGCGATTATAGCGTGCCATCATCAAACCCAGCTCTGGATTTCCTCCCCCAACGCGGCTTGTATCCTTGAAGCCAGAGCTGGCTAAAGCTTCGGCAAGTTCTAGGGTGGTAGGGTCTGTCTCACTCATGCAAGCTGCGATTAAGCTAGAGCTAACCATCACAGGTAAATGAGAGATCCAAGCCACAGCCCGATCATGATCCTCAGGCCGACAGTGGTAGAGGTGAGCACCCAGCGATCGCACTAGCAGTTCCAGCGTTTCAATCGCCACGGGTGGGGTGCTGGCTGTCGGCGTTAGGACGTAGGGTTTTCCAGCAAACAAGTCAGATTGGGCTGCCTCAATGCCATTCTCTGCGGTCCCTGCCATGGGATGCCCACCAACAAAGTTGGACCAGCGTGGAGTGATGCTATCCACCACGGAGGTTTTGACCGAGCCAACATCCGTTAGAATCGTGGTCGCAGCCAGGTGTGGGATCAGCTGGATGACGGTTGCTTCGATCGCAGAGAGAGGGGTACAAATAAAAACCACATCGGCAGCAGCCAAGAGCGTTAAGTTGACACTGGCATCATCGACGGCTCCCCTGGCGATGGCTCGCTGGCAAGTGTGCTCTTGACGACTCACCCCCAAAACCTGGTACCCACGCGATCGCAAGTCTAGCCCCAACGAGCCCCCGATCAAGCCCAGTCCAACAATCCCAATATTCATCTGCTATCCTGCCAATATTCAGTGCTTACTGACTCAACCAGCTACTTAGGCTCACGTAGCTCAACCATGACTAGATGCCGCCTATCTCCATCATTTTTGGATCTCTAAAAGGAAATCTTGATGAACGCAGAGGAACTCCTAAAAAAATACGGAGCGGGGACTAGAGAATTTATAGCGGCTGACTTACGTGAGGCTAATCTCAGTGGCGTCAACCTGAGCAAAGCGAACTTGAGTCAAGCGAACTTGAGTGTATCAAATCTCAGTGGCGCGAATTTGAGTGAAGCCAACCTGAGCCGAACCAAACTGAATGTGGCTAGGCTCAGTGGCGCGAATTTGACCAAGGCTGACTTGAGCGGCGCTAACCTCAATGTCGCCAATTTAATTCGGGCTGACTTAAGCGGGGCCAACTTAACGCAAGCAGCGCTGGTGCGGGCAGAGTTGGTGTTAGCAGACCTGAGTGGTGTGAACTTAAGTCGAGCAAACCTGAGTGAGGCGAATCTACGCGAAGCTAAATTGCGTCAGGCCACATTGCTCCGGGCCAACCTCAGCTCAGCTGATTTAAGAAGTGCTTCTCTCACAGGGGCTACTTTAGAGCAAGCGAACTTACAAGGTGCGGATCTGAGTAAGGCAGACCTGAGTGGTGCCAATTTAAGTGGAGCGGAGCTGCGGCAGGCTAACCTGAATCAGGCCAATCTCAGCGGTGCTGACCTCAGCGGTGCGAATCTACGCTGGGCCGATCTCAGCGGCGCTAAATTGCATGGAGCCGACTTGAGCGGGGCGAAGCTCAGTGGCGCTGATCTGAGCCGAGCAGATCTGAGCAACACCAATTTGATGAATACCAGCTTGGTCTACGCAGACCTGAGTCAAGTGAACTTAATTCGGGCTGATTGGATCGGCGCGGACTTAACGGGTGCGACTCTAACCGGAGCCAGAGTGCATGCAGTATCCCGTTTTGGCATTAAAACCGAAGGAATTACGTGTGAGTGGATTGACCTGAGCCCAACAGGTGATCAGAGCCAAATTCATCGCTTTGCCGCTGAAGAACACAAGAAATTTTTCAAATCGACTCCGCCTACGGTGCAGGTGGTCATCGACGCGCCACTCAGCTCAGCAGGGCACTTGGCCTTAGCTGCGGCCTATCACCAAATTGCCCAGCACTGCAAAACGTTAGGCTCTCCTCCCAGCATTGATGTCGGTCGGCGGCGCACTACGCTTACCTTTGGCCTCAACGGTGATGAACAACTGTTTGCGATCGCCTATGTGGCAATTTTGCCGTTTCAAGATGCCAAGACAGTGCGACAGCAAATCCTGGGGCTGCTAAATATGGTGCGATCGCAAGGCACTCAAGAGTTGAGCGTCAAGGAACTAGAGCGGCTAGAGCAGCTCAGCGCCGCCTTGACCCAAATCAGCCAGCAAACCGAAAAGATTCGGATTTCGCCACCTTTACCCAGCCAAGAACCAACGCCTGCCGAAAAGCCAGCCTTAGAGAGAGAAACTAACTTTTTTGCTGCGCCTACCCAAACCATTCTGACTAATTCCAGCGATCGCACCCTTACCGCCTACTACCACCCCATGTTTGGCAAACGCTTTATGAGTCCTTCTAGCTTCGCTAAAGCTGGGTTGCAGAGCGCCACTGCCAATAAGCCAACTCTACTGCCCGTAAGCGTTGTGATCGATTTTCTCCGGGGATTCTATTACCTGGATCGTTAGCTGCCTGCTAGAGATGGATCTCTGAATGTGGGTCTGTAGGGACGGATTTCTGGGGTAGAGCTTTGGGGCCAAACCTTGCTAGAAAATAGGAATGATGCCCACGTTTACCCTAAGGTAGAGAGTCTGAAAACTGATGACTACTAAAGTAAGCGATAGGCAGGCTGTAACCTGTACTAGTTGTCTTTAGCAGCGAGGTCAACCATGAGTTCTTGGCGCGATCGCTTTAGCCAAATGAGTGGGCGCACTCGATTTGTTGTTTGTCGGCTCATGCTGCATTTAGCAGGGCAAGAAGTTGCTCCGGTTCTAGGTGTGCTCAATCGAGCCGCTCGGCAGGCAATGGACTCGGATGGTGATTTGCAAGTCCTGGGAGAAGGGTTGGTCGAAGTTTGCCAAACTTTGTTGCAAAACGACCTCTACTGGCAAACTGCCGCTAACGAAGGGGATGTGTTTTGGAATGAAGGAGAAGCGGGAGACTTTGTCACCGACTTGTTCACAGATTCAGCCCAGCGCTACCTCAGCGAGCCAGATCTAAGCCAATCTCCAGAAGTGGAGCCATTAACCTTACCTGTGACGCGCAACTTGGTGGTGATGATCACGGTCGCTTTTACAGGGGAAGTCCCTGAATTGGAAACCGATCTCGCTAGTATGGAAGCAATGACAGCAGCCTTAAAAGCGCTGATTAATCTACATTACCAGGGCAATCTGCGAGCCATCCAGGTGCATTTCTCACCCGCTCAACTTGGTGACGAACTAACCTCAGATCAACTATTACTCAACTTCGCAGAGTTAGTCCCCCTCTAGGGACCATGAGTAATGACTGCCAGTTGCAAGAGATGGCTTCACCCGCTAAATCCATCCCATGCCATTTAGCCACGATGCTGGATGGTTCATAAAATCAATCTTGAAATGAATACAGTAATTCACCCACCTATGTTTCGTCGATTTGTAATTCTAGTTACGGCTGTGGCGTTGTGTTGGACCACACTAGCTTGTGGTGAAACTCCATCAGTTCAGTCTCCACCTCCTAGCGTGAGTGCTTCGACCGCGCCTACTCGCATACCCAGTGGTCAGTATCCTGTACAGCAGGCAACCTATAACGACGCTAACGGCGAATATAGCTTGGTCTTGCTCAATACACAGCCCGGAGTGCCTGCCGTTTTTCGGACCCCCGATTTGCAGATGGCTCGCCTCACCGAGGCTGAAGTTTCCTCTAAACAGCAAAACTATCTAAAAGTCGATGGGGGCAAAGCGTCCCTCCATGTGGCAGAAGATTTCAAAATTGAGTACGTTCACAACGTGGTCGAGAATCAAACCGATCCGCAGACTGGCAGACAAGAAACAGTGGTTGTGCGTCAGCAATCGAGCTTCTGGACGCCTTTTGCGGGAGCTTTGGCAGGACAGGTCGTTGGCAATCTCTTGTTCACCCCACGTTACTATGTGCCACCTGTCTACCAACCAGGCGGTTTAAGGGGATTCGGTGGATATGGTGATACTTACGGCCAAGCTGTGAATAGCTACCAATCGCGTTATCAAACGCCACCTCCCGCTGTGCGCAACCGTCAAACTTTGCGAACTACGGGCCGTTTGAGAACTCCTACTTCTGGTCAACCCAGTACGGTACGGCGGCCTTCTACCTCGGGCAATCGCTCTACTGGTTCTGGATATGGTTCCAGTACTCTCCGCCAATCTGGGCGATCGCAGCCTAGAGTCAACCGGGGTTCTGGTGGTTTTGGCAGCAGTCGCTCTACTGGAGTACGGCGATCGCGCTCAGGTAGCCGACGGCGCTAATCCGGGTTCAAACAAACCTGCCGAAAAGCCCCTGTCTTGGCTAACAGTTGTCATAATTGATCAAGCATCATGTTGCAAAAATCCCTGCGGTAACTTTAGAACCAGCAGGGATTTTTAGCGCCTATGTCAGAATAAAGGTCACGCGGTAATCAAACGCTCCTGGCTTGTGATTGAAGTAGAAGTCCACCAGCAACTCCGTGCTTTCCTCCGAGAACAAGGTGAGCCTTACTGGCCCCATCACTTGACGATGGGACGTTTGGTGGCGCGAGCGTTAAGACTTGGTCGTAGTGCCTTGATTCAAGCAGGCGCTCCTTCCGGTAGCCACGGACGCTACCGCTTAAGTTATTTGGTGCCCTTACTCATTTGGCCAGGTTCAGCCGTATTGGCGGTGCCAGAAGAAGTACAGCAACGCCTACTCATGGTCGAGATTCCGCGACTTCGGCAGTGGATTCAAACCCATAAACCCATTTTGACTGGCGATCGCTGGCCTGGGCTAGAGTTTCAAGGATTGCTCTTAACGACACCCGAAGAGTGGCTCAGCGATCGCTTAACCGATCAAAGTCGCTTTCCTCAAGGCATTCCTACCATCGTGGATGGCGTAGATGATCTGGAAGCTTGGGCGCAGAGCCAATTGACAGCCCGCCTAGAGCCGAGTCACTGGAATGACTTAATGCTGGCTCGTCCTGAGCAAGCAGAAGCCATTCGAGATGTGCGAGTTCAGCTAACGAGAGCGATCTTTCAGCACCCCGCCAATCCCTACGAATGCTACTTGGTTGAGTCAGAAGAACAAGAAATATTGCACGATCTCTTCAGGCAACTCAATGCAGGGCAAGCTTCAGTTCAGGAGACAGAGGCATCTGGTGAGCCGTCTAGTCTCGTTACCGAACTGAATCCTCCTCTACCTTCACCGACTCTGCCTGACGCTTGGAGCTATTTTTGGCAGCGATTGCAGAGCCCTGATCAGCTCGTTTGGGCGACGATCTCACGGCAGCACGGGCAATTTTCCTTGCACTGTGGCCCAGTTGATGTTGCCCCCGTCTTAGAGAAAATTTGGCCTCAACAGCCTGTAGTCTTAATTGGCGGTGCGCTCGATTTAGAGGCAGAGGCAACAATTTACCGCCAACGGCTGGGTCTGAAAGATTTAACCTGTCTGAAATTTGCTCCCGATCGCCAAAGTGAGTTAGTCCAGCTTTATTTACCAGATGGGCTTCCGATGCCCAACACACCTCAATTTCAGACAGCTTTGCTCCAGGAAGTGCGAGCTTTGTTGAATATTAGCCTCACTGCTCCAGGCTTAACAGTGCTGCTAGTGGGGGATGTACCTTTAAAGGCCCAAATCGGCTCGGTGTTAGCAGGAGAGTTTGGCTCCAGAGTTCAGGTGGAGAAGACTTGTCTGGATGACAACGGCATCTTAGTCACAGGCTGGGAATTTTGGCGGCAGTACCAGCATGTTTTGCCTGCACCGCATCTTTTGGCGATCGCAACCCTACCCATTCCCTCTCTAGAGCACCCGCTGGTGGCAGGTCGAGTAGCTTACTACAAACGCCTGCGGCAAGATTGGTTTCGGCTCTACCTCTTGCCTACAGCGCTGAGTGAGTTGCAGCGGGCGATCGCGCCTGTGAGGGAGTGTCAAGGGGTAGTTGCGCTGCTAGATAACCGAGTTTTACATCGCAGCTATGGTCATCAAGTACTTGCTGCCCTCAGCCCTTTAGCTCGGATCAACTATCTCGACCCAGGCTTGTTTAACCAATCTGACTATTCGGTTTTGGACTGATTCTTTACCCATTCGGCGCAAGAAGATTTGTAGATGCCTCAGCTTTGAAATGCAAACTCGGTCGTATCCTGAATGTAAAGACTACGATCGAATTATTCGTCAATATTTACTTCTAGAGTCATGGGTGATTCAAAGCGTCGCAAAGAAGCATTGGGAGAAAAATACGGTCAAGAACCGAGCATCCTCTCTAAATTCTCATTCACAAAAAAGCAATCCGAACAATTCGTCAAATGGAGTTCTCAAGGCGCTTGGGTGGGGATTGGACTGCTAGTTGCCTACTGGATAACGGTTCGTTTTATTGGGCCTAGCTTGGGATGGTGGCAAGTTAACTAAGCAATCTTAGTTAGTTCAAACCACTTAATTAATGTGTTTTCAAGCACAATCTTTGTCCATTGATACAGATTGCAAATCAGGACTATATGAATCTCAAATCAATGATTGAGATTGTGTTCAAATTGCAAGCTTTGTATACATTCCGCCTTAAAACTACTTGTAATTTAAGTCAGTCCAAAGGCGGAATCTTATTGTTTGAGCTTGATTCACTATGAAAGAGTTCATCTAACTGTTGTACTGGATACTTCCTCAAATGAAGCCGTCCGTTAACCTGAGCAGGTGATGTTGGGAGCGCAAACTTGACTAAAAGAACTGGGCATTCTGAACAGTAGAGATCCCAACACCTGAAGATTGACTTCTTAGGAAAATCAAAATTCTTAAGAAAGTATAAAAAGGTCTAGAATGAGGTGTGGTGATTGGAGGACGAACGTGTTTCTAAGACTTGCAGAACAACACCGTCAATTTGTCCAGGACTTGGTTATGAGCTTACAAGCCCTGGCTACTGTACTCGAAAATCGAGGCTACCTAGCTTCTTGCTACACCTGTGGCGGGCAAATGAATAGTGCCTCCTTCATGGTGAGCTTGAGAGATAATCATTTAATCCGATTTTTGGTTTCTGACTACGGAATTACCTGGACCGAAATGCGGGACGACCGGGAATTGATGAAGCTAGAGGGTGCTGAAGCCATTAGTCAGTTGCAAGAGTTGGCTAATCTAGTGAAATATCAAATCAAACCAGCAGAGTACCGTCCGACTGTGGCTCAAGAAGTATAGGACTCAGCGATCGCTTGAGACTTGAGCACAGGAATCACTAGCCTTAACCTTGCAGTCATCAATCAACTGCCAAGCCAAATTAGAGGCATAATTCAGAGTGGCTTCCTACCCTAAGGTTAGCCATGCTGGTATGCAGAAAAGGTGCTGATTTGACATGACAGTTGAAGACTCTGGTTGGCATCATCAATTTGTAGAGACAAACCACATTCGACTCCATTGTGTGACGCAAGGAGAAGGGGACCTTGTAGTTTTGCTGCATGGCTTTCCAGAGTTTTGGTATTCTTGGCGGTACCAAATTCCTGTGTTAGCCCGTCATTTCAAAGTCGTGGTACCTGATCTCAGAGGCTATAACGATTCTGATAAGCCAGAGCATGGCTATGACCTCGATACCCTGAGCGCTGACATCCGGGGGTTGATAGAGAATTTAGGCTATACCCGGGCTCATATTGTGGGCCATGATTGGGGTGGAGTAATTGCTTGGCATTTGGCGCAACGTTTTCCTCACTATCTCGATCGCCTAGCAATTTTGAATGCGCCTCATCCGCAACGCTTTATCCAAGAGTTAGCGAGTAACTTGGATCAAATGCGGCGAAGCTGGTATTTTTTCGCCTTTCAAGTGCCTGGTTTACCAGAGTGGGTAATTCAACAAAATCTGAAAAATTTTGTGCAGGATTTCTTCCGAGGGCAGGCCATCCGCAAGGGAGCTTTCACAGCAGAAGACACCCAAATGTATGAAGCAGCTTTAAGCAAACCTGGCGTGCTGGCAGTGGCCCTGAACTATCATCGTCAGCTCTTTTCCTGGCAAAGTTTGTTGCGTAGTTGGCAATCACCTGAGCTAATCACGGTGCCTACTTTGGTTTTGTGGGGCGAAGAAGATGCATTATTGAGTCCAAAGCTGACTGAAGGGCTAGAGGCGTTTATGGCAGGAGCCTTCAAGCTGAAGTTCGTTCCTCACTGTGGACATTGGATTCAACAAGAAGCACCCCAAACTGTGAACCGGGAGCTTTTAAGCTTTCTGCAACAGTCTTAAGCTTTTTAAGCAGGATGTCTCCGTAAAACTAAGTCTTCCAGAGTTTTCTCTAAAGCCGTGACTAATGAGAACTAAGTAATACTGCGGTTATCTCGGGCTGCTAGGCGTTCTAATCTAGAGACTAAGGTGTAATTTTTACTAAGGGCTGATTCAGCCGCGAGGACAATTTTACTAAGCGCGTCTTTGATGCAAAATTCTACTGCTGTCAGAATCAGCACTAAATAGTTAGACCCAATCTGACATGAATTTTGCAGCCTGCCTGCATTTCGGCTGGTTACATTTCGAACGTCACCTTGTAACTCTATAAGGCGACAGGTTACGTTGTGCGCTGTCTAAATTTCTACAGCCAACTATGATTGATCCACGCTCTTGGGCTGCACAATCCTTGGGAATGATGACCCCTTTCACCGAGGCAGAGTTAGAACAACGTTTAGGCTTGTATCGGGTTTTTCTCAAGCTTTATGAGCATCATCGTGATTTGCTCAATGAGATTTTAGAACTGGAGAACTCTGGTAAGAGCCATCCCTATCAAGTCACGCTCCAATATGTTCAAGGGGTGGTGAGTGATGATCAGGTTCATTTAGTAACGAACTTAATTCAAGGAAATACCCAAGCCTTACTTCAGCCGCAACAGCTTTGGATCATTGGACGCGATCGCCATGCCGCAATCTCGATTCGAGATGAGCGCTTATCTCGGCGTCATGCTGTCATTCAATATGTGGCAGACCAAGGGTTCTATTTAATCGATCTCGATAGTACTAATGGTTCTTTCATCAATGGGGAACGCATCTGGCACTGCGCCTTGCTCAAAGAAGGCGATCGTGTCCGTCTGGGCAGTTTGACGTTTACATTCTTTATCTGTCATGCGTCTCAGACCTTAGGCCCTGTGCCACCGCAAGTTCTAGAGCAGCTAGCGACACGTTGTACTCACGATGGTGAAGCTAAGATTACAAAGACCGAACCAGAAGCAGAGATTCACTCAGAAAACTGGGAAAAGCCTTTGCCACCCGAAGTACACGAAACCTCCCGCTTTCTGCAATCCCATTGGTCTGACTACGGACCAACAGAGGTTGTTACAGAACCTATACAAAATCCACCCCGGCCTGCCAGCCTGCTAGAGCAGTTACTTAGCCAAAAGCAAAAGCTCAGCGATTGCAACTAGAGGCTGCCAAGCGAGATGTTAGGAATATAAGCCAAATCAGTTAGTTTACAACTTGACTGCCATGACTGCGAGGGTCATCACCAGCAGGTTTAGTTGGTTTGACTGCTGTGCTAAAAGCTGAAACTTGACCGCTAGCCTGAGCATAGGGCAGTGAAGATCCTGAAACTAGAGCTTCTAAGTTAGCTGCCATGATCGTACGAGGTTGCTCTCCAATGGCGTTGGCAATGGCTTGGCCATCCTGGTTGAGGAACACGAAATGAGGAATGCCATCTACCCGATAGTGCAAGACTTCTGGTAGCCACTTAGTGTTATCTACGTTGAGCATGACAAAATTAACTTGGCCTTGATATTGCTGCTCTAGAGCATTAATTTCTGGGGCCATCGCCTGGCAACTCGTGCACCAGTTGGCGTAGAACTCCATTAAGGTTGGCTTGCCATTTTTGAGGGCTACTTCTAGGGGAGTTGCTTCCTCGGCCAAGCTATTGAGCGAAACTGAGGTAGTTTGAGTTTGCAACCCAAAGAAAACAGCAACGCTCAGGGCGATCGCGACTAGAACAATGAGTAAATTTCGAATGCGGGTACCGACTGTGGAGTTCGGCTTTGCTGGGGAAGTACCAATGGGATCAGGTAAATTCGCCGCCATTGCAGGATATGTAAGGATTGCTAGATGCTCTTAGTGTAACTGAACCACGCAAGGCAACTGATTGATTAAAAACTTAGGCAGGCTCACCAAACTGCTACAGTGTCAAAATTGGAAGTGAGCAATTTTACGGTCGTCTCAACAGAGCCAAATTTTGTAACCTAAGCTTAGGCGCGAAGTGCAGAGGTAATTCGCCGCGCTTCCAAGCCCACCGTTACAACTCAATTAAGGGGCATCCTGAAATTGTTGCTGTTGATTTTATCTTTCAGTTTCAGTCACCGATCGCCCAAGTGAGCTCACTATGTCTTCCAATCCTGCATCTGGAGCCAAGCCTACCCCCCCGGATCAAGATGAATATGCTGCTTACAGTAACAGTATTGTTGGGGCGGCAATTTTTGACTTGAACGGTCTACCCAAGGAATATTTTACGGCTGGAGAGAGCAGCAATATGAGTTGGGTGCAGACTATTTTTCAAGCCCTTGGTTTGCGATCGCTGCTGATGTCTTCACTCCAGCTAGAAGGATTCCATCATGCGGTCATTCAAGGGCCTGACTGTTGTGCCGTTGTGGTGAAGCAGCCAGCTCGCTACATGGCTTTGTTAATTCAGCAAGCAGAACCCACCAGCACTATGACGGAGTCCTTTGTGCAGTGGGTACAGCGATTTGAACCAAGCGTTTTGAAAACCCATCCCCGCTTTAGGGCTGCCTAAAAAAGCTGGGGTAGGGTGGTTCCTGGTTTCTAACTCTCCTCCCGAGTATCGCCACTATTGCTGTTGCCAGGGGAAGAATCATAAAGTGCATCTAAATGCTCACGGGCATCTTCTACAGACATAGAACGCATGACCAGTAGCGGCTCGTTGATCACGTTGCCCGCATCATCCAGAAACTCTGGGTGTGGTACAGGTCGAGGCCGTGAAGTCGCTGCACCATTGCCAGCAGACCATCCGGCAGGAGCATAACTCCGTTGAGATTCCATTCCTAGGGTTAGCATGTTGCGAATTAGATTCGCGATCGCCAAAAACGCCAGAATGGTAAAAGCAATAACGTAAAGCAGGTGCAACATAATTTTGGTCCTCCCAGCCTAATAGCTCACCAGCAAGTTCGCAAATTTTGCTCGAAATGGAACCAAGCTGGAAAGTGGAGCAGACAGCAGTTGGTCCCAGGCAATGTTGAGCTTCATTGCCAATAGTTTCTCAGATTTCTTGCAGCTTAATCTACTCCTTCGTAGCCAGCAGAGCGTTCCAAACGGAAACGGATGGTGGTTTGCCAGCATTCGGTGACAAGCTGATGCCACGGCATCAAGACTGTTGTTTCTACGCCTACCTGACCACCTGTCACCTGAAGCAACATTTGAGTCGTGCGAACTTCCTGTTGAGCCTGCTTGACTCGTGCTAGCAAATCAGCTTGCTTCTCTGCGCCTAAAAATCGAATTTCCTCTGTTTCGAGCAGCACTTGCGATCGCTCAAACCAGTATTGAAAGTCTTCCAATAGCGGTTGTAGAACAGTTTTTAATAAATTCGGTTCAGGCAAGTTGGAACTAAACATGTATGAAAAGAGATTTCTATCTTATTAACCATAATAATCTTAATTTCATTTACGTTTTGTAATATTTTTCGAAATTTCTTTCGCTTGCTTGGGGTGACGAGGAGGTAAGGGCGATCGGTAAGATAGAGGCTATAGGGGATGATTTCCCTCTGATCCCAATCGAACCCTTGCAAGTCAAGATATTCCTCGAATGATTCAGCAGCAGATGCCTTCTTCAGAAGCTCCTTCTTCAGGACTAGCCGAAAAAATACATTTACCTCGCACCAGCGAATCTGAAGCCTTGAAGAAGATTCGTCATACCACGTCCCATGTGATGGCAATGGCGGTGCAGAAGCTGTTTCCCAAAGCGCAAGTCACGATTGGCCCTTGGATTGACAACGGGTTTTATTACGACTTTGATAGTCCCGAACCTTTTACTGAGAAAGACCTCAAAGCCATCAAAAAAGAGATGGTGAAAATCATTAATCGCAAATTGCCTGTGGTGCGCGAAGAAGTCAGCCGCGAAGAAGCAGAGCAGCGCATCAAAGCAATTAACGAACCCTACAAATTAGAAATTCTGGAAGGTCTGGAAGCCCCAATCACGATCTACCACTTGGGTGAGCATTGGTGGGATTTGTGCGCAGGGCCCCACCTTGAAAATACTGGCGAACTGAAGCCCGACGCGATCGAACTAGAAAGCGTAGCGGGGGCTTATTGGCGCGGTGACGAAACCAAGGCCCAATTGCAACGCATTTATGGCACTGCTTGGGAATCTCCAGAGCAGTTAACTGAGTACAAACGCCGCAAAGAAGAAGCCCTCAGACGCGACCACCGCAAGCTGGGTAAAGAACTCGGTCTGTTTATCTTCTCCGATATTGTCGGTCCTGGTTTGCCTTTATGGACTCCCAAGGGCACGCTCTTGCGGTTTACCCTAGAAGATTTTCTCAAGCAGGAACAACTGAAACGGGGCTATTTGCCCGTTGTTACTCCGCACATCGCTAGAGTGGATTTGTTCAAAACTTCGGGGCACTGGCAGAAATACAAGGAAGACATGTTCCCGATGATGGCGGACGATGAGCAAGCGGAAGCTGAAGAGCAAGGCTTCGTGCTCAAGCCAATGAACTGTCCTTTCCACATCCAACTCTATAAGAGCGAATTGCGCTCCTACCGCACCTTACCGATGCGCTTGGCCGAGTTTGGCACGGTCTATCGCTATGAGCAGTCGGGTGAGTTGGGTGGCTTGACTCGTGTGCGCGGCTTCACAGTAGATGATTCGCACCTATTCGTCACCCCCGAACAATTGGATGCAGAATTCTTGAGCGTGGTGGATTTGATTTTGTCTGTGTTCAAGAGTTTGAAGCTACAAAACTTTAAAGCGCGCCTCAGTTTCCGTGACCCCGCTTCTGACAAGTACATGGGTTCGGATGAGGTCTGGAACAAGGCAGAAGGAGCAATTCGGAGAGCCGTCGAAACCTTGGGCATGAACTACTTCGAGGGAATCGGAGAAGCCGCGTTCTATGGACCGAAGCTCGACTTCATTTTCCAAGATGCGCTCGATCGCGAATGGCAACTCGGAACGGTCCAAGTAGACTACAACTTGCCTGAGCGCTTTGACCTGGAATATGTGGCAGAAGACGGCACTCGTCAGCGTCCGGTGATGATCCACCGGGCTCCATTTGGTTCCTTAGAGCGCTTGATCGGGATTTTGATTGAGGAATATGCTGGTGACTTCCCGCTGTGGCTTGCGCCGGAGCAAGTTCGCTTGTTGCCTGTGAGCCAAGATCAGGTGGAGTTTTCTCAGAATGTAGTCAACCTGATGCGATCGCTCGGCATTCGGGCAGAGGTGGACCTGAGCGGTGAGCGACTGGGCAAGCTGATTCGCAATGCTGAGAAGGAGAAAATCCCGGTGATGGCGGTGATTGGAGCGAAGGAAGTGGAGGCGAATAGTCTCAGTATTCGGACAAGGACCAATGGGGAGTTGGGTTCGATTCCGGTGGTTGAAGTGTTGGATAAGTTGAAGGTGGCTTTGGCGAATCATGACAATTTCTAACTTTCGGAAGTAAAACCAAGAGCTTGGGGGCGCTTGCCCCCAAACCCCCGCTGAGGGACGGTTGCGTCCCCCAGACCCCCTCCAAAAAGGGTTTTATTGCTTGTGTAGTCCTTTGTCTGGAAATTAAGGTGCCTCAACGGCTTTATGATCAGGTTTGCGAGAAATAATGTTTCGCGATCGCTGCTAATAGGTATTTGTAATGTCGTTGAGTTCTACGGTTACTGTTACGGTTCCAGCTACTACTGCCAACATTGGGCCAGGGTTTGATTGTTTGGGTGCCGCCTTAACGATTTACAACCAATTCCAATTTGCTCAACTGCGAACCAATACAGAACAGCAGGTCGATATTACGGTGGAAGGTTTAGAAGCCGATCGCGTTAATAGAGACGAGAGCAATCTGGCTTACCAAGCTTTTGTGAAACTCTACGAACACTTGGGCCAAACGCCGCCGCCTGTGGAAATCAATATTCAACTGGGAGTACCGTTGGCTCGTGGTTTGGGCAGTTCGGCAACGGCGATTGTAGGTGGATTGGTTGGAGCAAATGCTTTCGCAGGTTCGCCTCTTTCCGCAGCCGAGGTTATGCAACTAGCGATCGCGATGGAAGGTCATCCAGATAATGTGGTGCCTGCCTTAGTTGGCGGTTGTCGTCTTGCCGCTACCACCTCGGAAGGGAAATGGGAAATCTGTGAAATTCCTTGGCACAGCGATATCGTGCCTGTCGTTGCCATTCCTAATTTTGAACTTTCCACTGCTGAAGCTCGCCGGGTCTTGCCCAGCGACTATAGCCGCGCCGACGCCATCTTCAATACCGCTCATCTCGGCTTACTCGTCCGTGCCCTAGAAACTGGCAACGGTAAATGGTTGCGAGCCGCCTTGCAAGACCGCATCCACCAACCCTATCGCCAAACCCTCATTCCTGGATACAATGCCGTCCAAGATACCGCGATCGCGGCAGGAGCCTACGGTCTTGTAATCAGCGGGGCAGGTCCTACCCTACTGGCCCTCACGAGTAGCCAAGAAGCTGCTAATGTAGAAGCCGCGATCGCCAACACCTGGATCGAGCAAGGCGTCACCCCTTTAGTTAAAGCGCTGAAAATCGACTCCACTGGGGCAACTACCAAAGAGGCATGAGGAGAGGACTAAGGGTAGGGTGCCGACGCAATACTACTTTGCTGATAAAACGGCTTTGGGGTAGGCGATGCGTTGGTGATTGAATTGTTGCCAAACCTGGACAAAGACTTCGGCGATTTGGTTCATTTCTTCCCGGCTCAGACCCGAGTGCACTAGCTGATTGTCTTGCCAGCGGGCTCGCAGAATTTTGTTGATCATGGAGAGGGCTTCTTCCGAGCTAGCATCTTTGAGCGATCGCAAGGCGGCTTCGCAAGAGTCGGCTAGCATGACAATCCCAGTCTCGCGGGATTGGGGAACGGGGCCGTCGTAGCGGAAGTCGCACTCATCGACGGTGCAAGTAGATTCTTGTTTGGCTTGCTGCTGCGCTTGGTGATAGAAATAGGCGATTAACATCGTGCCTTGGTGTTCTGGAATAAAAGCTTGGATAGCTTTGGGAAGACGGCATTTGCGCGCCATGACTACCCCCGCACTCACATGCTTCTTGATCAGTTGAGCACTTTTCCAGGGGTCGTTGATGGTGTCGTGCTTATTGGGGCCACCCATTTGGTTTTCAATGAAGCCCAAGGGATCGTGCATCTTGCCAATATCGTGATACAAAGTTCCAGCCCGCACCAGTTCCACATTGCAGCTCAAGGCTCTGGCCGCAGCTTCGGCTAAGGTGGATACAAACAAGGTGTGCTGAAAGGTTCCGGGCGCATCAGAAGCTAACCGTTTCAACAAGGGACGATTTGGGTTAGAGAGTTCAGCTAGACGAATGGGGGTGACAAGATCAAACAAGTGTTCCAAGTAGGGGCTAAGTCCTAGCGCCACTACACTCCAAGCCACCCCAGCTAATCCATGCAGCATGGCTCCACTAAGTACGAGGTACCAGACAGGGCCAGAAGCTGCATTCAGAGTTAAAGTCAGAATTAGGTAGGCGACACCTTGGGTCAGACCGACCACACCACCTAAGAGGGCGAGTTCTTCCCGCGATCGCAATCTTCCCGCAATCAAGCCGCCTAGTAGACCGCCAACAGTGCTAGCTAACCAGTAGCTCCAACTCACTTCCAATCCTAGTGGCACTAGCGCTGCCAGTAAGCCGACAACTGCCACGCTCAAGGCAGAACCGTAGAAACTACCCACTAACAAACCAATCGCGGGCAGGCTGGTGGAAGAAATGCCAAAAATTCCTAGCAGAGGAGCACTTAAAGTTAGAACCAGGAGCAAAAGATGGTCTCGCTGCCGCAACCCTGGGTGAAATCGTCGCTCTACCACCCAAACAAGACCTACCGCCCCAGTCATCAGCCCACCGAAACCCAGCAGGCCGAGCCAATTAATTTCCCGACGGCTCAAGCGGAAGTAGTCTAGCAAGACAAAGTTAGCTTGGGTAATCACCTGCCCTTCTTTCACAATTACTTCGTCTTGCTGAGCGGTGACGAAAACAGGCTTAACTTCTTGAGCTGCTTGCTCGGCGCGGAGCTTAGTTTGCTCGGGATCGCGAGTGAGATTAGGTTCTAAAACTTTGGGCAAAAGATTGATTGCGATCGCCACTGCTGGCTCTGGAACGACTCCCCTCACTTGCACTTTTACCGCGTTTTGCAAAATGGCTTTAGGTAAGCCTGGGGAGATGCCTTGGGCCAAAATGCGTGTCACAACTTGGCGAATGTTCGCTTGAGCGCTCTCCCATTCTGCATCCGATAAGTTAAATAGGGTGGCGTTGTAAAGAGCCTCCGAATCTGAGGTGATTGTGTTGGATAAGGCGGCTAGAGCAATCGGGTAACTCCAACGACTTTTAGCAATGACTTCCACGAAGGCAGCAAAGTCTTCAGCAGGTATAGTTTGGCGATAACTACGCAACTCAGCGATCGCTTGCTGCTGAGCTGCATTCAGGAGAGGATTGCTTGGGTTTAGCCATTCATTCAAGCTTGGGTCAGTACTACTCTCCAGCCCTGAGTTATTAACAGTAGGAGGCTCCACAGCTTCTAAAACCGCGCGCCACTCCCACTCTTCAGCTTGGCGTAAGTAGATTTGCGTAGGCAAAGATAGGCTAATAGTAGGGACAAACGGAAAAGTTCCAGCCATGCGCCGCAGTTCAGTGCCTTGCTTTAAAGCTTGATCTAAAGCCTGCTGCACTCGTTGATTCACCGCCACATCTAGCGCTAACACTGGCACCGCGCCAGTCCGGGCTTCTCGACGCTTTTCTTCTGTGGTTTTAGGGTCTTCTACACTGGCATTAAAGGGCGCTCGAATGGTCTGGGGCGCTGCTGTACCGACGTCTAGCTTCGGTTCGTTATAGAAACGGTACCCAATGGTGCTCGTTAAGGAAAGAACAGCCACGAAGACCATAGCCGGAGGGCGATGACGGTGATGGTTGGGCGATCGCGGACCTGCTGCGGCACTAGTGAGGGGTTGCCGATTCCAGGTTTGGCTCAAAGCATGACCGAACGTCTTACGCGATACGTCTGCCACGTACACACGCCACCCTTCATTTCGATACCGTCTATGCAGCCGCTCTGCCCGCCGCATCAACAATTGAATCGCTCTCATAGTAGTTAGGGTCTACCAGCGAGAGGGTGAGGTGGAATGCAAACGAGCAGGTAAAAAATTTATTGTGTGCATGAACTGGTTTCCCTGGTTAGAAGCTGTCTGTAAAGTTTGTGACAGCACCCGCTTGGTTTATTTATTCATGCTACTCGGTTCATAGAGGAAGGTGAGTGGGGGACACCATCACAATCGAGGCGATGAACAATAGAGGTGAATGGGTAAAGTTAACGGGGCCGAATGACACGAGGAGCTGCGATCGCCGGAACTTGACAGCGCTTAACTGGAAACTTTTGTGTATCATAAGTGCCCGACCAGGTAGCTAGCAAGTGAGTCGCTAATTCAATCACCTCTGCCTCGGACTCGACCACCTGCCAAACTGATTTAAGTGTAGAAATTCCAGAGTGTTGGCGATCGAGGGCTAGCCGCCAAACCACCGGAATGCCAGCCAAGCTGTTGTAAGCCCCAGCCAAAGCAC
The DNA here is from genome assembly GCF_014695385.1 of Trichocoleus sp. FACHB-46. Classification (NCBI taxonomy): domain Bacteria; kingdom Bacillati; phylum Cyanobacteriota; class Cyanophyceae; order Leptolyngbyales; family Trichocoleusaceae; genus Trichocoleus; species Trichocoleus sp. FACHB-46. Next base: position 499,679 of record NZ_JACJOD010000013.1, read on the forward strand.
CTGTGAGGGTTGCCACTAACTGTGGTGAAATTTTCATCTGCAAGGAGCGTAAAACAGCCAAATGCCAATCCTGGGGTGTCGCCAGGCAACAATAAAGTGCTGCCATCATCGGTGAAACGAATTGAGCGTTTGGCAAAGCTGTAGCTTGCAGAGGCTGGCATAACTGCGATCGCGCCATTTCCAAGCTGGCGTTCTGCTGTATCAAGGTTTGCACTTGAGCCAGTTGCTGCATCAATACAGCGATAGTCTCTGAGTCGGCAATCGGATCAGCGGATTGGGCCTCTAAGCGAGTTAAGGCATTAATGATTTGGGGAATTAACTCTTGGGGCTGCAACTGATTCTGTAAGGCTTGAGCGATCGCCAAACTCAGCACGAAGCTAGGCAGAACAGCACTGTTCAGAATCGAACCGGGAGGCAGGGAAGCGTACTGGTAAAGCTGGCTTAGCTTTCGATGGAGTTTGGTTTCATCCTCATGAAAAAATAAGGCGATCGGTAGACTGGCGATCGCTATTCCTTCGGCTCCTGACCCATCTGGATGCCCAAGCTCAACATCTGACTGGAAGCGCTGCTGCCAATCTGCTAAATCCAACTCTCCTCGCTCCACCAGACTCCGAGTTCCTAATACCGCTAGGCGGCCCCATGCTGGGGCTGAGGGGCTAAGGAGTTCGGAAGCTAGCAGTTGCTGAGCTTGGCGCTCAGGATGACCCAAAAAAAGCTGAGGCTGGGCTAGCTCACTTTGGTCTTGTTGAGACAAGTGAGCTGCCCAAGCTACGCCTAAAAGTTCTCCGATCGCCGCGCCTACGAGTACTCCTTGAAATTGACTCAAGAGTGAGTATCGCATTCATTTTCTTCCTGGTTGAGTTCAATCGATGGCAGAGGCAAGCGTGGCTTGAGCTGTCCTTCCCTACTCACCATTTCAGTAAATTCTGCCTACTTTCATAGTCCTTGCTGCATAACAAAAGAGGGGTGTTTCACCCCTCTTTCTGCCAATATTATGCCAATGTAGTTTGCTGCTAGCTGAGTACCAAAGCGTCAATCTACTTTAGTGGTACAGCTACAGAACAGCGATCGCTGCCTTAGGCTTGGCCTGGCTCCAGACGAGCATAGAAGATGCCCCGGATCTTAACTTCTACAGGTTCACGAGAACCCATGTCAGTTTCCGAAGGCTGCTCACTTTCAAAGGTGCCAGCAATCTCGCCACTGGTGTTGTCCACCTTAGCGACTTGGAGAGAAATCTTACCTTTACCAACATCAAAACTCTTCACGTTCTCGCGCCGTAGTTCATCACTATCAGCTTGAGCGGGTAACGCAACAGCGTTGTCATAACCTGTTGCTAAACCACGGCCCTTGGGGTCCAGGAAGTTAGCGGTCCGGTAGGATGGGACTTTGAATTTACCTTCGAAGTCAGTAGAGGTGTTGATCACACCATTCAAACCCGGCTGGGTCTGCGCGACTAACCCTTTGATGGTGAATAGGAAAGGCACCCGCTCACCACCAGCCAATTGCACGGTAATGGCTTGGAAGTCGAGACCATCTTCTTCCTTAAAGGTGAAGCTGCCATCAGCATTGGGTTCAAGTGCGCCGCTGACGGCTTCAATAGAAGAAGTTTGACGGGTCACTAGCTTCGCAGGCTTATAGGCAGCCTGGGAGCGCTTGCTAACACCCTCTTCCTTCACAAAGAAGTCAACTGGCTGTAAGCACAGGCTATTTAGGGTGTAAGACTTACCCGTATCCACGGTGATGGACCCACGTGAGGTCTCATCTAATTGGGGACAAGTGTTTGCCAAACCAGTTCCTCTGATCTGCTCGTAGGTGAGCAGATCTCGGTTCACGGTAGTACTTGGCCCACTGCTACAAGCAGTCAGCACACCCAAGCACAAAGCCAGGAGTGAAACGATTAAAGCACGATACCTCATAGTCAACCTCAATACCAATGTTATAAATCCCTGCCAGGGCAATCTAAAATTTGGGCTTCAGGCACTCAAGCGAGTAGGGTGATGGCCCGCAACCAACCTGAGGCAAAACGGCCACACTTCATAAACGCCTGCGCTCTGTTTTGGGCGTGCTGCCGCAACCACCAGGAGAATTTTGAACCACTGCCAGGTTTAGCTGGATTCTTATGATTTTCGCAATGGTCCGGCCAAGACCTAATACAGCATTTTACACGTCCTTGGATCGCCTTTCGCTTGAGGTGGTAAGCAAATCACAATTGTTTGAGTGAATGGGGATCAAGCTGAGTGATTTTCACCTGGAATGTCGGAGTACTTTTTGAGCAGTACATTCTCATTCAGCTTGGTATAAAGACTCCTGTAAAGTTGGGTTGACCCAATTGCGATTGATTGAAACGCAGCCCACAAGGATTAAATGGTGATGGATGACAATATTCAGGTGGCATCGGAGCTAAGGCCCGACTTTGCCGCGATCGCTCAGGTAGTAAGAACTTCGGCTCAGAGCCATGAGGGTGACTGTTTAACTCTCTTAGCTCTCCTGCGACTACTGGAAAGCTTGCACCGAGAAATTAGTGACAGTTTTTTTCAAGATTCGCTACCGACCAATCGCCAAGCGCTCTATGCATTGTTACGGGACATAGAAGCTGAGGGAGGTTGGCCCTATATTCATCGCATGAAGCTACAGGCACTTTTAGTGAATTTGCCACCAGAAGATCCAGGTGAGGTATCTTCAGAAGTAGTTTCAGAAGTAGTATCCATGACAGCTGAACCTGGAGTTGAGTCTGAGGACTACGGTTGAAGGCAACCATCGTTCACTCTATCGTTAACTATTGAGCTTCAGGTCAGCAAAAGGGCTCTAGACCTGAAAGCTCTTAACTACGGTTCAGTTTCAGTTGTCAGGACTAGGGTGTAACGAAGCTAGAAAAGTTAAGCTTAAATTCAGTTCAAGCTCGCAGCATTCAAGCTTTACTAAAGCAGTAGCTGACGCATCTCCTTAAGCTTAGACGCGTCTTACATAGACAAGCAGATCTTAGTATCTTCCCTAATTCCAGGAACTTTTACTGATCCTTATGTCTAGCGCCTCCCACTCCCGATTGCTTCCCCTGTTGTCAGACATTTGTGGGCGAAATCTGAAGCTGGAGTCAACTTTAGCAGAATTAACCCTATATGACTTTGCAGTTGAGCCCCATCAGCCGGGAGAAGAGGTAGCGCAAGCGTTCCATCGGAATCCTTTGCTACCAGGGGTGATTCTGATGGAAGCAGGGCGCTTTATCGGGATGATTTCTCGGCGGCGCTTCTTAGAACATCTCAGTCGACCCTATGGGTCGGAACTGTTTTTAAGGCGACCGCTAAGAGCGTTGTATCGCTTTACGGGAGAAGATTTTTTAATGTTTCCGAGTGACGTTGCCATTGTGGTAGCAGCCCGTCAAGCCTTGCAGCGATCGCCCGAACTTTTAGCAGAACCAATTTTGGTGCAATTTCAGCCGCACACTTACAAGTTGCTGGATGTACATCAATTGCTCGTGGCGCAGTCTCAAATTCATGAACTCGCTACTCAGATGTTAAATAAGCTTTATCAAAGACTAGAAGTTACCAACCAAGAGCTATATCGCCTCGTAGTCTTAGATAGCGTCACTCAAGTGGCAAATCGGCGGCACTTTGATGAATATCTGGCGCAGGAATGGTGGCGAATGGCCCGTGAGCGATCGCCTCTTTCATTAATCCTCTGTGATATTGACTGCTTCAAAGCCTATAACGATACTTATGGCCATTGCGAGGGCGATCGCTGTCTAAGGCAAGTAGCTCAAGCCTTGAGTCAAGCGGTCAAGCGTCCTGCCGATCTGGTCGCTCGCTATGGCGGAGAAGAGTTTGTGATAGTTTTGCCCAATACAGAAGCGGAAGGGGCGGTTCGGGTGGCTGAAGCGATTCGCTTAAGTATTAAAGATTTAGAAATTCCTCACGTTAATTCTTTGATTGGCGATCGCTTGACGCTTAGCTTGGGCGTGTCTAGTACGATTCCCAATCCAGAGATTTCTCCTGAGGAATTAGTGGTGGCTGCTGACAAAGCTCTCTACCATGCCAAAACTGCTGGGCGCGATCGCACCATTCTTAATTTGTCGCTGGGTGAGATTTAAGTTCCTGATTTGGTAAGCGGGTGGCGAGAATCGAACTCGCATCAATAGCTTGGAAGGCTATGGTTTTACCACTAAACTACACCCGCGATTGAATTTTGCTTGATTGTCAGCCTTACTATCGTTTGCAATCAAGCCTCAACTAGGATAGCACGAGCATTAAAAATTTCAAACCAAAAATTCGTTCAATTAATTAAGTTGATCGTGATACTCACATTTAGGTTACTAGAAACCTCAGATTTTTCATTCTCCTTTGTAAGGTTAGAAGCTGGGGTAAAATCCCAAGAAGTAATCACACACTTGGCTAGTTCGTCATAGGCTTGACTCGCACTAGGCTTTATGACCGCTATTTCTCCCTCTCGATTTGAAACACGCCCTTGCTCATCGATCGTGATTCTTAGTTCTACTAGCTCGCCATAATAACGAGCAATTTCAGGCTTGAGTGGACAGCCAAAACCCGAAGCATCTGAGAAAAAGGTTTGGTTGGTGACTTTAGGCTCAGCGCGGGAATCGGGAATGTCTCCTACACCTTCAGGGTCGCTGACACTTAGACTAGCTTGAAATCCAACAGGAGCTTGATTTTGAGGAACAGATACTTGACCAGTTAGCTCATCCAAACCACCATCAGTCGGAGCGGGTGCTGAGCCTGGAACTGTGGGTTCTAGAGGTAAAGGGTTTGATTCAGTTTCCGATTCTTCTGAAGCACTGTCAGGATTCCCCAACGGATCTCCGCTACCTTCCTGAGCAGTTCCTGTTTGGCCTTCAGGTGCTGGTAAAGCCCCAGTATCCTCCGAGTTTTGTTCGGGTGGGATATTAGATTCTGTCGGTGCCTCACTCCCATTGTCCGGCGCTACAGGTGCCTGATTATTATCAGCTGGCGGGGGTACTACATTTGCTTCTGGCTCTGGATCGCGGCTGGGTTCGGGACTGGCTTGGGGGTTGGGTAAGACAGGTGGAGTAAACGGTAAAGATGCTGGTGGAGTGGCCGAGGATGGTTGCGGTGGCTGCGATACAGGAGGCGAAGGGCTAGGAGATGGGACCGTGGGTGACGGGACCGTAGCCTCTACAGACTCTGGGAGGATGGCAGTTACCCCAGGTTCCAAGACGGCAACTCCGTCATCGGCTTGAGGTGGTGCCGAATCAGTCACAGGGTCTTGAGCGATTGAGGCGGATGGAGCGGTGGCTTCAGCTTCTATAGACGCTGTTTCGGGCGCAATATCTACTACCTCAATGGGTGCAGAACTGACATTTGAAGGTTGAGCTATCGCGACTCGAATAGACCACCACCGCAGCGTCAACGCCAAGAGCACATGGATCACGATGGAGCCAGAGAGGACAGCCAGCCAAAGGTTGGGCGGATCAGCGTGGCGACGCCAATCAGCAGACTGGTTTTGAGCGCTGGGATCGATTAAAGGGGTCATGGTCAAACGAGATAAAGGCTAGGCGATAAAAATTCTAACGATTCTCAATCTGAATTTGCTTTTTCGAGATAATCGGAGCAAAGCTGGGAAAATGTTTAATGCGGTTACAAGATATTTGCAATGGACCTGCTACCTTAACCTTGAATCAGGTCGCGCATGATGCAGATTTAGTGAAGCAGATTCAAGTTCGTTTGCGCGACTTACAAATGCCCATTGGTGAACCTGATGGTCGGTGTGGACCTTTAACTGCCGCAGCGATCGCGCGTTTTTGTAAAGCGTTTAACGCGGCAAATGACGACCTCACGCCAGAGATTGCTAAGCAGCTAATTCAAGCAAAAACGATTCCTAACTGCAACCCGTTGCTGGAGATGCTAGGTCCAGGACAGGTAGCGGATATTTTGGACTGCTCTCTGAGTGATCTGGAGGCTTACTTACCGGGAGTTTTGCAAGCATTTCATCAGCGTCAGTTGCTCAATCGTCCTACTTTAATTGCCGCGATCGCCACCATCGGCGTTGAAACAGGAGGTTTCCGCCCGATCCATGAGTGGGGAGACGACGATTATTTCACCCGCATGTACGAATACCGGGATGATTTAGGCAACACTCAACCCGGCGACGGAGCCCGCTACCACGGACGTGGTTTTGTGCAAATCACGGGACGAGCGAATTATCGAGAATATGGGCAAAAGCTAGGGTGCCAGCTAGAAGAAAATCCAGACCTGGCCCTCGACCCCAAAACTGCTGCCGAAATTTTAGCGTTGTATTTTTACGATCGCGGAGTCGATCAGGCTGCCCAAAACTCTGATTGGGAACAAGTTAGACGACTGGTCAATGGTGGCCTCAATGGTTGGGATGAATTCATCAACTTCGTCAAACGGGCTCAAAAAATGCTGTAACAGTACGTTGCTGCTTTTTGCTGCGTGTTTCGTCACTACTCCTGCGACTTCGCTTCTGGGTTAAGGGCAAAAGTCAATACCGTTTCATCCACTCCTTTTAACTTGAGCGGGCTGAACTTGGTGATTTCTTCTTCTTCCAAATAATCCGCTACTGCCGCAGAAACCAGAATGCAATTAGGTTCCGCTGCCTCTTGGATGCGCGAAGCAATATTGACACTGGGGCCAATGGCTGTGTAGTCAGCGCGGTCAGCACTACCAAACATACCCACCACAGCGGTTCCTTGATGGATACCACAGCGGAACTGAACTTGACTAATCCCTTGCTCCTGCCAACGCTGATTGAGTTGATCGAGTGAGCGATACATCTGCCGAGCCGCTGCGATCGCCCGCCGCACTTGCTCGTTGGGGGTTAGTTCCTCAGGAGCCCCAAACAAAGCCAGAATCGCATCTCCCATAAACTTATCTACGGTACCACCATTGTCAAAAATGGCCTGGGTCATTTCTGCCAGGTACTCGTTGAGCAATTCTGCCACGCGGCGCGATCGCAACGTATTCGACAGTTGGGTGAAGCCAATGATGTCGCTAAATAAAACCGTTATAAGGCGCGGTTCAGGCCGTAAATCTAGGGATAAATCACCTGCTGCAGCTTTTTGCACCATCGTTGGTGGCAAGAACCGTCGTAGGACAGACTCTGTCAGGTAAGTATTCAGCTCTGCTACTCTTCGCTCATTCGCTTTCAAGGCGAGCAAGTTCCGCACCTCTGCCAACAACTCTCGATCATTAAAAGGTTTAGATAGGTACGCATCTGCACCCCGCTCCGCTCCCTCAATCCGGGTATCTTCATCGACCTTCGCAGTCAGCAGAATAATTGGAGTGCCGCGCAAAGTCTCAGAAGCCCGCAGCATTTGGATCATGTCGAGTCCAGACACCAGCGGCATCATCAGATCGGTCACAATCAAGTCTGGGTGCTGCGCCTGAGCCGCCTTGAAGCCCTCACCCCCATTGCGAGCAGTCAACACTTGGTAGCCCGCTTGCCGCAATACCCTGGAAACATAAGTTCGTAAGTCTGGATTGTCATCTACAACTAGAACCTTACTGAGTGAGGCTACCGCAGCAGCAGTTTTCTCCTGTCCGGGTCTGGCAATTTTACCGACAACCGTATCTAGTCCAGTGAGGTCTGATTCTGGTATAGGTAACGCTTTCTCATCCTTTTCATACCGTTCAGCTTCAATATCAGCCAGCTCGACAGCAGCACGACTCATCTGGGCTTCTGTCGCGACTTCGATGACTTGCTCTGCTGGCAAGTGCGCCAGACCTGTCTGGAGCCAAACAGTAAAAGTCGTGCCTTCGCCATACACAGACTCAACTGAGATCTGTCCTCCGTGCAGCTCAACTAGTTCTTTCACCAAAGCAAGGCCCAAACCGCTTCCTTCATAGCTCCGATTCGCAGAGCCCTCAGCTTGTCGGAAGCGCTCAAACAAGTGCGGAATTTGATCGGTACGAATGCCGATCCCGGTATCTTTGACCTGCAACAGGCAGTGATCGCCAGCCAATTGCATCGATACTGTGATTCTCCCGCCCGCTGCCGTAAACTTCATGGCATTGGACAAGAGGTTGTAGAGTACCTTGTCAAATTTTTCTAGGTCAAGGTAGATGGCAGGGCAGTCTTTTAGCTCAGTCAGCAGTGTAATTTCTTTCTTGTCGCAGTAAGGCTGAAACGACTCCACCACCTGACTAACAAACTCTGTCAGGTCGCAAGGTCGGAAGCTCGGCTGCATTCGCCCAGCATCGAGTCGCTGCAAATCAAGCAATTGATTGACCAACCGCAACAGGCGGCGCGAGTTTCGCAAAGCGATTACTGATTGGTCAGCAGCCAACCCTTCCTTCTGAGCAACTGCCGATTCTAAAGGACCAATCATCAACGTGAGCGGGGTACGAAACTCGTGAGAAATATTTTGAAAGAATTCAGTTTTTTGGCGGTCTAACTCTATGAGCTGCTCCGCTTGCTGCCGAGTTTTTTGGTAAAGGCGGGATTGTTGCACAGCGATCGCGGCTTGTGCTGCCACAGCTTGAGCCAAATCAATCTCTGAAGCTTTCCAGCGACGAGAGTGACGCACTTGGCGCAGAGAAATACTGCCAATAATCTTGCCATCGGACAGCAAAGGCACTACCAACAAAGCGCGGGCAGGCGATCGCAAAGGTAAATCAACTACGTTTAACTCTGGATGCTGGCTCAGATCCTCAGTGGCCACCGGTTTTTGGGTAGTCAACAGATGCTGTAATACTGGATTCCCCTTGATCGGCACCCGTGACTGGGGCAGATGCCGCAGAGTCGCTCCCGCATCTTCTAATCCATCCAGCGATGTTCCACTCCGACGAGTGTTTATTTGAGGATGACCCGCTGAAGGTAGTTGGGTGTTTTCCAGAAATAAGTGTGAATTCAGCGGCGAATTGGTACCAACTGTAGGAGTCGGCAGCAAGCTAACCAAATCTTCGCCTATTGACTCACTCGTCTGCGAGCTGGAGTCATGCAAGCCCACACACTGCACATATTCATCATCTTCCGTCCACAGCGACAGCGCACAGCCATCCACATGCAGGGCTTGACCTAACTGTTGAGTAATCGCAGCAAAAATATCTTGCGGATCTAAGCTAGAACGAATTGCTGAGGTAATCGTATTCACCAACGCCTCTCGCTGGGCCAAAGCCTGGACCTGCTCGTAAGCGCGGGCTTGGGATAAAGCTAGGGCTGCTTGATCCGCCACCACAATTACTAATTGAATTTCGTCATCCTGCCAGACTCGGGGTTCACCACTTTGGTGCAACGCTAGCACCGCCATCAACTCTTGGCGGCAGATCAAAGGTACAACCAGGCTAGAACGAATATCCGCATCACGATAAATCTGCTGACGCAGCTTAAAATCTGGAATCTCCGATTCAGAATCGCTCAGCGTAGCAACATCGTCTAGGATTTTGACTTCCTGAGTTTTCCAGACAGTCTGAGCTAGGTAGCTCCAATCATTAGTACTTGGCTGTGCAGCATCATTGGGCACAGAGATCAGTGTGCCTGCACTACTCTCAGCACCATTATTCTCTAGAGCGTGGTGATTTGAGTGGGTATCGCCATAAGAACGAGCTGCATAAACAAACCACTCATCCTCCATGCGATCGTCTTGAAAGGGGCGTAGAACGCAGCAACTCACTTCAAACATTTGCCCCATCGTATCGACAATCGTCTGCATGATTTGTCGATAATTGAGAGCGCTGCGAATTGTATTCGTAACAGCGTTTAGCAAAGATTCTTGACGCAGCGTCCGACACAATTCTCGGGTGCGAGCTTTAAGCACATTGTGAGTATCAACTGCTTGCCGCACTACACCTTTAAGCTCCTCATCATCCCAAGGCTTAGTGACATATTTAAAGACTTTGCCAGAGTTAATAGCCTCTACCAAATCTTCCACATCCGTATAACCCGTCAAAATGATCCGGATAATATCTGGATATTGCGTAGCTGTGAGGCTCAGAAACTCTGTACCACTCATCAAGGGCATGCGCTGGTCTGAAATGATGACCGCGATATCCCCTTCATTGGCTAGAATATCCAGCGCCAGAGGTGCACTTTCAGCTCTAAGTACCTTGAACTCCCGGTGGAAAGTTCGGTAGAGCAAATCCAAGTTGTCTGGTTCATCATCGACAACCAGAATTTTGGGTTTCTTATTTTCTGGTGGTTTCATGCACCGCTCTCCTGCTGTAGAGGCAGTTGGTTCAACAATCGTCGCGCTGGATATGAGTTACTTAAACAGGAAAAACCGAGCTGTGCCAGACTAGCGGCACACCTGAGCGCTCCATCAGTGAGTTGATCGACACCAAGTTGCTGCACTACAGTTAAAGCGATAATTCGTATTTGTCCCGCGCAAACTCTTGGTAGAGATTGCAGACTTGAAGGTTGCTGACGAGACACCCCCATCAAAGGCAGCAGCGCAAAGACCCGCATCACAAACCTAGGTTGCGGTCCTTTGCTACCAGTTCTGAAGAAAAGAGATGTGACGACAGTCCCGATACTCAAAGACGAGAAAATCCAGTTGCTAATCTGTACTGATTTACTAATTCCGTCTGAAATAGGACTCCTCAGAAAAAATCGTGACAATTTTAAGGAGCAAACCTCGATCATGATGGTAGTTAGTACGCGAACGCTCTGCTGTACAACTTGTGCAATCAGAGCTGAGTCTTGCAAGACTATCTAAATATCTAAAGTTAAGGTGCCCAATCTAATTGAGGATTTAGCCAGGCTTAGCTCAAGGTTAATGCACTCCTCATACAATCCTAATACAGTTCCAAAATTGCAAAAATTAACAAGCTAGCTATGGTGCGGAGGGCTCTAGTCTGAATTGCAGCCTTGATAGAACCCTGACCTCGTCTCGGCAAATAATTTAGGATCTTTACTGGCTATGTATCCTGAAAACAGTGAGTTTTCCTTTTTATTCCTCAATGTCTGATGAGCGAACCTCTTCTGAACGACTACTAGACTCGGCCAACTTCAGCATTCGTGTGGCTCAGTTGACAGATTTAGGTGGTCTAGCTGACGTTCTGGCCGATAGTTTCCATCCTCGGTCTGGCCTTATGCATTGGTTGTACCCGCTGCTCCGCCTAGGCATTTATGAAGATTTGCGGAATCGCCTCCGGTCTGCAGTTCCGGATTATGTTTGTCTAGTGGCTGTGCAAACTTCGACCGAGCAGGACTTGTCCGCTTCAGCGCCGAGTGATGCCTTAATGGGAACGGTGGAGATGGCGCTACGCCCTGCGCACCTGTTCCAGTTTCATCAAACTAAATATCTCTATCTTTCCAATTTAGCGGTTCGCTCAGAGTACCGTCGGCAAGGGGTGGCTCATCACTTGTTAACTGCTTGTGAGAGCATTGCCCTGAGTTGGGGCTTTCAAGATATTTATCTCCATGTTTTGGAAAATAATCATCAAGCCAGACGGCTTTATCTCAAAACAGGCTACAAACTGCAACAAGCCGATCCAGGTTGGAGTGCTTGGTTACTAAGGCAGCCACGACGCCTGTTTTTACACAAGCGCCTGACCCCTATGTCAGCAGCACAGCTCACATAGGCATGTACTGTTAGTAATGCACCAAACTAGATTTGCGAGATTGCTTAGTTAGAGCTAGCCACGTTCGAGCGCCCAAGACAACCCTAACTAGCAAAATAAACGTAGTGAATAATAAAAGCATGCAGAACTTGCCTGTTTATTCTGCATTGCTTCTGTAGTTATAAGCAGTCAGCATAATTTTTGCTAAGACAGATTAAATTCCCTAACAAAAGCTGATTTTCTACGACAAGCCATTCAAGTTTGTCAGGAAACTTTACTCTTTCTTGATTTAACTTCTGTTTATCTTTATATGCCCTTTAAACTATGACCCATCAAACAACTTTTGAGCATCAAGCTACTCCTAAGGATTGATTAGTCTAGGGTTGATTGCATGCCATAGAATATGGGTATGAAGCCAGCATTTGACTCCTAAATGCAAATTAGACAAAATTAACGTCAAGTTATAGCCGACTAACCAAGATTATTTTTAATCGCCATACTTGCCATACTTATGGTTAGTTAGCTAGTCTGTGCTGGGTTCGGGTGCATGCCCACAGGAAGTTACTAGGAGTAAGTCTTGATGGATAGCGAAAGTCAGCAGCGCTACCAGACTGCCTCTTTCGAGGTTGATGTTCCCGTCAACCGTACCTGTGCTGTAGGCAAACACGCAGAAGCTCAAAACATTCAAAGGATGAATATTCCAGATCCCAACCCTTGCCGAGCTGTTGTTGAGCACCCAAGTTCACCTGAATTTATCACTCAACTAAACAGCGGACGGTTGTTGATGGTGAATAGCCGCCGCAGAAATGGTTTAGTTATTTACAAACAATTTCATGCCGAGTTCGCTGGCCCTGGTGCGGCTGTAGGCGGATTCTTTGATGTTAATTGTACAAAAGCAATTGCAGTTGGAGATTTGTCGCTCATAGACCCTAACGCTCATGAAGAACGACAAAAAGCTTATTTAATTCGCCGACAATGGATTCGGCTAACTCAACAATTTACAGATAATGCGGTGCCCCTCCAGCGGGCACAGATGATTTTGAATCAGTTTGACAATTATTTTGACCCAGGTACAGTAGCTCAGTTACCAGATGAAGCATTTGCGCTTTTGGTGGGGGTGCTGCCTCAAACGATTCGGATGGTGCGTCAAGGCTCCACTAATCTCAATGCCAAAACTCGACGCTAGGGCTTGAGTTGGCAAAACCTTTGAATAGTGATCCATATCTGCTCGCTGACGTTGATAAGGGCATGATCGCTCTCTAGCTCTATCATCTCAACCCACGATCGCTGGGCTGCAAACTGTTGACTAGCTTGGATCGGGATCACATCATCGGCACGGCCATGTAAGACCAACGTAGGAATAGGGCGTCGCAGTTGGGCTGTTGGGTATCGGGCCGCATCGCGAATGAATTCATAGTTGAGGGGTAGCGATCGCTCTTCGCCATAGTGGTAGACCGATAAATACTGCTCAGCTTGCCAGCGTTCTACTTGAGCGGCTCCTAAGCGCGGTAGCCAGTGGTCTAAAAACTGAAATGCTGGAGCCAGTAAAACCAAGCGTTGAATCTGAGGTTGCCCCTCAGCGGCCCAAGCTGCTGTTAAACCTCCGAAACTAGAGCCAATTAAGGTGACAGGGGTAGAATCTGCCGGGAGTAACGCTGAGACCTGTTGCAGTTGTCTGGTTAGGGTTAAATCGGTAAAGTCTGGTTGATTCAAGTCGGGGATTATTAGCTCAATGCCTAGCGCTTGGAAGCGATCGCGGAGATCTTGGGCTTTCGTAGAACGAGGGCTGGAGGCAAAGCCATGCAGGTAAATGTAATGAGGCGACGCAGCAATCATGCTAGGAAACCATAGAAGTCTAGCTAAGGTCAGACCTGAGTATGCCAAAATCCCACGTCTGCTAGAGACAAATTTCAGTCAAACATTGCAAAATGGGGCGGCAATCCATTAGACAGCAGCATGGCTGAGCGATCGCCTGCAACCTTTACACCTTGACTGGAGTTGGTCATGTCTTATCCTTGTCCGCTTGCCGAACAAGTCGTTCTGATTACCGGGGCTTCCACCGGAATTGGCGCGGCTTTGGCACGAGTTTTAGCTGCAAAGTTTTTCGGTATTCGACTGGTGTTAGCCGCTCGCAGCGCCGAAAAGCTAGAAATTGTCGCTACGGAGTGCCGCAAAGCTGGAGCTGAGGTTTTGGCGGTTCCTACGGATATTGCTCAAATTGAACAAGGACAGGCATTGGCCCAAACAGCGATCGACAAGTTTGGCCGAGTTGATGCTCTAGTGAATAATGCTGGCTATGGTCAGATGGGCCCCCTGGAGATGGTTCCTGCCCCCGCCACTCGTCGCCAGTTTGAGGTCAATTTGCTCGGTCCCTTGGCCTTAACCCAAGCCCTAATTCCGGTCATGCGGCATCAAGGCGGGGGCCGCATCATCAACATCAGCTCTCTCGGCGGGCGCTTGGCGTTTCCCTTTGGCGGTCTCTATAGCGCTTCCAAGTTTGCCCTAGAAGGGTTGAGTGATGCTCTCCGGATGGAACTGGAGCCGTTCAATATTCAAGTCAGTGTGGTGGAGCCTGGACCTGTCAGCACTGACTTTTTTGGCGTGGTAGCGACGGCAGTCGAGGAAGCAGTTCCCGATCCCCAGAACACGCCTTACCGCGCGGCTTTCGAGAAGCTGAAAAAGCTAGAGCAACAAACCAGCAGTCGCGCTTGGAGTGCAGAGCGAGTGGCTGACGTAATTATTCAAGCACTGAGCGATCGCCGTCCTCGGCCTCGTTACCTAGCGGCTACGGGTGGGGGCATTTTGCTGTTTCTCATGACTAAACTTTTACCGACTTGGGCTGTCGATAAATTCTGGCAGCGTTTCTATGGCATTGACCGTGTGGCGAAAGACTGGCAGAGTCGGCAGAAATAAGCGAAACTAGCCTTTACCGAGCTGTGTGAAGTAACGAGTCTGCCAGCTCCAGCTCAAACCCAAGTTGCTTCACGCTTTTTAGTGTTTTTCTCCACCGATTACAGGCATTCTCGGCTCTCATGGATTTGCTAGAGTACCAAGCGAAGGAATTATTTCGGGAGATGGGCATCCCTGTGCTGTCCTCCCAACGGATTGACCACCCCAAGGATCTGAAGGGCCTGAAAATTCCTTATCCTGTTGTGCTCAAGTCGCAAGTGCGGGCTGGCGGACGGGGCAAAGCTGGGGGCATCAAGTTCGTGGAAAACACCATTGATGCGATCGCGGCGGCTCAGACCATCTTTAACCTGCCAATCATGGGGGAATACCCTGAAGTTCTGCTGGCCGAAGCTAAATATGACGCTAATCAAGAATTTTATCTAGCAGTCGCCATTGATCCCTCCGCTCGCCGTCCGGTGCTGCTGGGCTCTCAGCATGGCGGGGTGCAACTGGAAGCATCCCTGGAGAAAATGCAGCAGGTGATGGTCGATCAAGAATTCTCGCCGTTCTATGCTCGTCGCTTAGCGCTGAAGATGGGACTCCAGGGAGCACTGATTCAATCAATTAGTGCCGTAGTCGAGAAAATGTACCGGCTGTTTGTCCAGAAAGATTTAGATTTGGTAGAAATCAATCCGTTGGGAATCAGCATTAAAGGCGAGGTCATGGCCCTAGATGGCAAAGTCACGGCCAATGATGATGCTCTGCATCGCCATCCCGATCTAGCTCAGCTAGCCGTCAAACGCAGTCAGCGCATGAAGGAGACAGCGGCGCAGTCAGCGGGCCAGTACCGTCGCTTTGCCAAGCTGCCTTTCTTGATCGAGATGGAGGGTAATATTGGCATTCTCTGCAATGGCGCAGGTCTGACCATGACGACTCTAGACTTGGTGCATCAAGCGGGAGGTAAGCCCGCCAATTTACTCAACATTGGTCGAGATTTCTATAGCGATCGCATGCCCGCCGCTTTGCCAGAACGCATCGAGCAAGGATTAGAGCTGATCCTCCGAGACAAAAGCGCCAGAGTAGTTTTGGTCAATCTACTAGGCAATATTGTTTCCTGTGACGAAATTGCTCAAACCATCACGACCTACATGCAAAATAAAAACTGGGCGGGGCGGATACCACGGTTGATTGTGCGCTTGGTTGGGCCAGATTTTGAAACTGCGAAAGAACGATTGGCCGCTCAACAAATTACCCTCACAGAGAGCCTAGACGAGGCGATCGCTCAGGTCGTCTCCTCATCTAGGTCTAATGCTAAACAAGCCTAAGCTCCCTTTAACCAATTGGTAATTGGATGTCACTACTGGTCTTCTGACCCCATACAATCAAAGTAGATCAGCACTTGGAGCAGGTGCTATATCTGGGGATCAGCTTCGTTTCAGTAGGTAGAAAGATATGAACTTTAATCCAGACAGCAAAGTCCTGGTTCAAGGCATTACAGAACCACTGGGCAAGCTATACACCCCTCTGATGAAGGCTTACGGCACCAACATTGTGGCGGGAATCAGCCCTGGCTATGGCGGACAGCAGCTTGAGGACATCCCCATTTTTAATATGGTGGAGCAGGCGCTACCCACAGTCGGACCAGTCGATACCACCATTTTGTTTGTCTCGCCCTATCTCATCCTAGACGCAGCTCTAGAAGCGATCGCTGCTGGCATTCGACAGATCATTATTGTGACTGAGGGGATGCCACCCTTAGATATGGTGCATTTGACTCGCAAGGCAGAAGCGACAGACACTCTGATTGTTGGCCCGAATTGCCCTGGCATTATCGTACCGGGGCAGAATGTGTTGCTGGGAACTCACCCAGCGGAATTCTACACCCCTGGGCCAGTCGGTCTGATTAGTCGCAGCGGCACGCTCACTTATGAAATTGCCTTAGAACTCACACGCTCAGGCTTAGGGCAATCCATTGGCGTGGGTATTGGAGGAGATAGCATTGTCGGCTCCTCGTTCCCCCAATGGTTGCAAAGCTTGGACGAGGACGACACGACCGAAGTCATTGTCTTGGTGGGAGAGATTGGGGGAGACAGCGAGGAAGTTGCCGCTCGTTATATTGCGGAAGTGATTGACAAACCAGTGATTGCTTACCTTGCGGGCCGCACCGTTCCTAAGGGCAAACACATGGGACATGCGGGAGCGATTATTGCAGCCCAAGTAGCTGAGTTGGGCACCGAAATCGGGACGGCTGAGAGTAAGATTGCCGCCTTTAAGCGGGCCAATATTCCTGTTGCAGAGCGCCCTTCTCAAATTCCAGCTTTGGTAAAAAAGGCGCTCCACTAGGGATAGTTTTAGTTAGGTTCTCCCAGACAAGTGGGGGCGATCCAGAGGGCGATCGCTCAGTAAAGCCTTGGAAGCCGACTCCCCAATCTGCCGCACTTGCCGCGTCAAGTTCAAACTCAATAAGCTCACAATGCTTAACTGGCCTAGCCAACTCAGCACGATTTCATGACTGGCAGCCTCACGGATAGCAGCAAAGGGAACCGCTGAGAACAGCCACAGCCCAGCCGCTTTGTCAGGACCGAGTGACAAAATGGCAAAGACTAGAATTGGTAATACTACGGCTGCACTCACTGACCCAAAAGCCCAGAAACCCCGCTTGGGACTAGGCAGGAGTAGTAAGACTTGTGCTAGCACTGCGTAGACGGCCAGCACGCTAAAACCCAGCACTAGTCCTGCAATCGCTCGTTCTCGGGTTGCGACCGGAGGCCAAGAAAGCACCCAAAGCAGCAGCATGATAGAGGCAATGCCTAGATTAGTGGCGATCGCCAATACCGCAGGGCTTTTTTCATTCCACAGTAAGTCGGCAATCAGAGCCCTAGACCAAAAATGTTTACGACTCGTAGCTCGCTCATGCCGATACCTGGCCCAATCCTGAACTGCTTGGCGATGGGGCAGCAAAGCAGCGATCAGACCTAGAAAGAACACCAGATTTAGCAATAGGGCGAAATCTAAGTTTTGCGATAGCAAGTGTAGGAAATGCTGGAATGAAGCTGACTCTTGACCCGCAGGAACAATCTCGTTTGGCATTTGTTCCAGAGATTTCTGAGTCTGTACTGCCAAACCTAAAACCAAAGTTTCAAAGCAAAGCGTTAGACCATAACTTTGCTGTTTACTGAAAAGCGGAATATTAGCGTTACGAAAGCGGCGACCTAGGGCTTGCCAAGCCCAAAAACTGTAGAACCCATAATTTAGCAATGTAAAGCCCAGAGCCGCAAACAAACTGCTACCGACAGGCAAGTGGAACCATTGTAGGTGCTGGAGCCTTTCCTGATACAAAAGGGATTTCTCTAAAAGCTCCATAGGCATTATTTGCTCTAATACCAAACCAGGCGTGAGCCCCCTTAGTAAATCGCCCGGAGAGTTGTTAACCCTTTGGCTTAGAGCACAAACGAGTAAGAACAGTAAACCTCCGCTACCTAACCAAGCTTGAAAACCACCTAACCAAGTTCCTGTCAAGCCAATCAGTAGCGCGACACTATAGAAACAAACACAGCTAGCTAAGACTGCTCCATAAAATACCATCATTGCAGTTAGGGAAATTCCAGCTGCATTACCCAACCACAGATGTAATGGCACTGCTAGCAGAGTCGCCCAATACAGCAAAATTGGTACTCCCAGCATCTTACCGACTAGCAGACCGCCCGCCGACTGAGGGGTCAAACGCAGAAAGTTAAGGGTACCCCGTCGTTCCTCGCGATCGAGATCGCTTACTAGCAGATAAGTCCCCACTACAGGTAGCATCACCATGCCAATCATGCTTAGGGTGATAAAGGCATCCAGGGACCATAGGGGCCAATCGACTAAAATATGGCCCAAGGTATTAGTCAGGCAACGACGTGCATGATCTGAGCCAACCCCCGTACAGTATTGATGACTAGAAGTTAGGGTTGGCAGCTGTCCCCACACGTACAGCAGAAAAACTAGTTGTACCCCGACCGAAATCACGATCGCGAGTAGCAGATTGCGGATCGTCAGGCGACCTTTGATTTCTCGAAAGAGTTGTGGGTTCCAATCCCCCAGACGGTCCAAGCCAACTTGTAGCATGGCGATTTCTCCTGGTAATGATTTTGGTCATCAAGGCTCAGTCATTAGTGAAGGGCGATCGCTAATCTGCACCTCGCGGTCTCGCCCGGAAAGCGGTATCTCTTCCAGGGAGCAAAGCTTTTGTTTCAGAGGCACCCAGTTCTGTCAGTTTTTGCGTGAAGCGGAAGGTCAGCAGCCCCAGCAAACCCAACTGTCCTAACAAACTCAAGGCGATCGCGGTTGCAGAAACATCGTCTAAGACCAGCCAGAGCAAAGGGGAAAAGAGCATCAGTTCTTTGGCGTGGGTGGGCTCTCCTTGAGCGGCCAAAACCAAGAGCAGTGGTGGCAATAAAGCAACTCCGCCAATGGCTACTGCAACTTGCAACGTATGTTGCCGTGACTTGGCTAAAGTGGCAAACTGGGCGATCGCGACGTAGATTGCTAGCAAGGTAAAGCTAAGGAGCAAGCCTGCCAACAATCGCAGTTTTTGTGCCTCGCCAGACGCCAAAAAGACCCAAGTCCCCAAGATTGCCGCCACAAGGCCGAAGTTGAGCAACATCGCCACCAGCACAGGGCTTTTGTCACCCCCAATCAAATCTGAGATCAGAGAACGTTGTCTTGCCCCAGAAGCCATGTCAGTCATGGCGTGGCGATAGCGAGCCCAATCTAGCAAGGCTTGCCGCTGAGGTGAGAGGAGGAGCATTAATACTCCAAACCAAATCAGGTTGACCAGGCTGAAGCAGAGTAGAACGCTAAACCAGTCAGATGTAGCGTTCAAGGAAACGGAACTTTGAACCAAAAAACCTAGCAGCAACAGCTCTACATGAGCGGTCATTAAGTAGCTGTAGCGCTTACTCAGCAAAGCCGACGTAGGAGAACGAAAACAGCGGTTGAGGATATGCCAAATCCAGTAAATCCCTAAGCCAGCATTAAGCAAGGTAAAGCTATGGGCGATCGCTGGACTGCCTCCAATCGGCAAAAAGAACCATTGCAAATCATTAACACCCCCTGTATCCAGCCCTGACAGCCAGACACTCCAGACGGTGAGCTGATTCCAATTCATGTAAATCGGCAAAAAGGCTAGCCCTACCAACAAGGCGGTTACCAGAGCGGAAGTACTGCCCAAGGAGTTCGTCTGTCCTGCCGAAAATCGTCCGACAAAGGCAGACAACAGCGCCAAGCTAAAGATGAAAGCGCAAGCGACCCCTAAAAGACCATAGAAACTAACCAGAAAGCTGAGAGACACGTTGGCCGCTAAGGTAGACCAAATATGCATCGGTACTAGCAATGCTGCACCGAGGTACACCAGAACGGGTACTCCCAGCAACTTGCCTAGCAGAATACTCTGGCTAGTTTGCGGACTTAAGCGAATAAAATTCAACGTGCCTCGTCGTTCTTCTTGCTCTAAATCGGTCATCAGCAAGACAGTACCCAGGACAAATAGCATCATGGGTAGCAGCCAATTGAGAATACGGAAGACAGGAACAGGATCGCTCCCACTCTCAAACACCAAACTCCCTAGCAAGAACTGCAATAGTAGAGCTGCCAAAGTGACTAAGAAAGCGCTTTGCCGCGTTAAACGGCCTTTCAGTTCTCGAAACAGTTGTGGATTCCAATCCCCCACCCGATCCAACCATTGAGCGGTCATTAATCCCTGTCCTCCTTTCATCTCTTTTCTTCCTCCTACCCTGCGGGAACGCCAAAGGCGTATATCCTACGCTTCGCGAATGGCAAAGCCGAACATCCTTTCTAAGACGCTTGCTTGTGTCCCAATTTGAGGAAAATCGTTTCTAGGTCTTCCTGTGTGCAATGAAATTCGGTGAGGGGAATTCCGGCGGCGACCAGTGATCGCAACAGCACAGCACTCTCTTCAGCCCCACCCGAAAACTGCACCCGTACTTGCTGAGTTCCGGGTACGATTTCGTAACCTTCTACCGAGGAGTGATTTCTCAACTCCGCCTGCAACGCATCTAAACTGCCCAGCGTCGCTACCACAATTTGCTGCCGACTGAGGCGACGATATAGGTCTTTGAGAGAAGCGCTTTCGACCAAATAGCCCAGCTCCATGATGCCGACCGAGGTGCAAAGCTCGGCCAAGTCGCTGAGGACGTGTGACGAAATCAAAATTGTCATACCCGCTTCGCGCAAAACCTTGATAATTTCGCGAAACTGCATCCGGGCGATCGGGTCGAGACCTGATACAGGTTCATCCAAGAGCAGCAGAATTGGCTCATGAATAATCGTGCGAGCGAGACTGAGCCGCTGTTTCATGCCACGCGATAGGGTAGCGATCGCACTATTTCTTTTGTGGCTCAGTTGCACCAGTTCCAGCACATCTCGCAAACGCCGAGTCCGCCGGGGTTCCTGTAAGCGGTAGAGCCGCGCAAAGTAGTCTAGGTAGTCCCAAACAGTGAGGTCATCGTAGAGAGGAAAGTCGTCGGGTAAGTAACCCAGCCTTCGCTTCAGATTGGGGTTGCTGTGGTCTCGCAACAAGCGATCGCCGTTGATAAAAATTTCGCCTGTGGTTGGTTCTTCTGCCGCCGCCAACATGCGAATTAACGTAGTTTTTCCCGCCCCATTGGGGCCAATTAGCCCGTAAACTTCCCCCGTTGCAATTTCTAAATCTAAATCGTGAACCGCAAGGTGACGGTCGAACTGCTTAGTCAGCCCACGAGTTCGAACTGCTAATTCTTTTGCCATAGGTGCTGAGGAGCGATGCAAGTTAACAGCAAGGCTAGCCTTTCACCGATTGCTTTGGCATCTGGTTTATAGAATTGAAACAACTGGCACAATCAGCTTCTTCGTAGTGCCTAATAGCAACGTTATTTCTATGTTTAAAAAATATTCAGTTGCGATCACAAATCAGGTGGATGCAGGAGCGACTGGCACTGCCTCTAAATGAGGTTGCTCGACTGAACCATCCTTAAGGGCTTCGCGAAATTCACGCCAATCTCTCTCCACCTGCTGACTGTAATGTTGGGCATAGTCCAGCGCTGTGGCTTGCCAAGTTGCTTGTTGGGCAAAGTCGATCAGCTCATCCGCGATCGCTGAACCCTGCCGCCCGCCGCTGCGCAACTGCGCCCAAGCAACCACCTCGCCCATCGTCGCGATCACCTTTTCTAAACGCTTCAGTCTGCCGCGATTGGCTTCTAGGTTGACTCGACTTTCAAAAGGTTGCAGTTCAGTCAAGACAAAGGATTTATTGTCCTGAGTCACCGCTTTGAGCAGAGCAGGCGGACAAGCCTGAACTCGTTTGTGAACAGCCACGATCCGCTCTGCTTCGTTGGGCCATTGCGGTTGAGCCACTGTCAGGTAAGGTTGCAAGGCGGAGGAGTGAGCTTGCTTGAGATCGAGCAGGTAGTTGCCGTTAGGCGAGCCATGCCCCACCACTAGCAAGATGTAGCGCTCAATCCCCAAGCTGCCAGTGCCCGCTGCTCGCTGAGCCACATCCAGCAGCTTAAAAAACTTAGGTTTGGTTTGCTGCGCTCTAAATTTCTCAATCAAAGCGGTGATTTTTTTGCGCTCAGCAGCTTCAATTGGCAAGGCTCGTTTACCATCTAAGCGAATGCGACGAGTGTTGCCCTTGATCTCAGTCCGGTTGTTCAAAAAATCTGGACGTTGGCGCTGTTTGAGCTGACTCAAGAGTTCTTGGACTAAGCCAGTGGCGGTGCTGCGTTCAATCCAGCCTGCTTTGCCTGTCGCAAGAGCCTGCTTGTAGTGGGTGAGAAAAGATTGAGCCAAGGCGATCGCGTCTGTGTACCCTAAACCTAGGGTGTTGGCTCCGACAAAAATGCTAGTGAGAAAACGAGTAATATCCCAAGTGCAGGGAGCCAGCACGGCTTCATCAAAATCGTTTAGGTCAAAGTACGTTAAGCGGTTATCACCCTTGAACGTGCCAAAGTTTTCTAGATGTAGATCGCCACAAATCCAACTCAGAGGCGCTTGATTCAAAGCCGATGTACTGGGCCAATCTTGATAAAACAGATGGCAAGTTCCGCGCAAAAAGACAAACGGACTGCGTTGCATCGCCTTGTATTTGCGGTGCAGTAGTTGGGGGTCGCGACCTTGATTAAATTGCTGAATGCGCTCGACTAGGGGGGCACGGGTCATAGGCGATCGCTGCAAGCCATTGCCGTACTTTACAGCGTCATCCTAACAACAAATCAGCAGAAATCCTAAAACATTAGGTGGTTCATTGATGGCTGAATTAGCTGGAAAGACTGGCGATTTCAACTGAAACTAATCTCAGGTTCAGATAGCCACAGCGCTTCATCGGGACTTATGAAACACTCGCATCCTAGACCAATTAGCCTTCCGAGTACTCCAATCGGAACCGCCGAGAGAAATGCGAGTTGAACATGATGGCGGACGAGAGAATTTTCCTGTGTCTCTACAGCAGGCCTGTTGAATCTCTTCATTAATTGCGGCTCTGATCCTTCAAATCCTGTCCTAAGCAGGTTATCACCCGTGTTTCAACCATTGGCTTATCCCTTACGAAAGAGGGTTAGGCGCAGAATTTTCGATAGGTTGAAGTCGTCATATTTTCGTGGCAAAAAACAAATTTTTTAGAGGAGATTGAAGTGAATTTACTTCAGCAAATTCGTCGAGTTCTGACCGCTGTTGTCTTAGGATTGGTGCTGACCTTGGCTAATGTAGCCTTCGCTCAGCCTAGCTTGGCTGCTTCTAACCAGGGTGGTAATGAAGTAGGCCAAGAAGTAACAGGATTTGTCCAAAGCCTACAGGGCAAAACCCAGGAAATTAAAGGCAATTTAACAGGCGATCGCGAAGACCAAATTCGTGGCAAAGTTCGCCAAGCCGAAGGTAACATCCGCCTCAGCCAACCTAATTCTGATGTAGGGGCTAAAACTCAAAAAGCTGAGCAAGATATCCGCGCTCGTCAAGCTCGTCCTGAATCCGCAGGCAATTTGCACAACGTCGTGCAGTAGTCGCTAATTCTTGATTTAACCTTGCCTCCCGTAAAGACTAGTGTTGACCCTAGTTTTTGCGGGTTTTCTGTTTGGGTGCAGCCTACTGGTTGGTGCCCTTGCCAGGTATGATAAATACCCTGTGAGTACTTCCACCGTTCCCTTTGAGTTGACTTATGGCGCAGCAGTACCGAATTACCCTTCTACCTGGCGATGGCATTGGCCCTGAAATCATGGCAGTGTCGGTAGACGTGCTGAAAGTTGTAGGCCAGCAACTCAATCTAGAATTCGATTTTCAATCGGCATTGATTGGGGGAGCCGCGATCGATGCTACAGGTGAACCGCTGCCTCAAGAAACTCTAGAAACCTGCCGTAACAGCGATGCTGTCTTGTTAGCCGCGATCGGTGGTTATAAGTGGGACACGTTGCCTCGACACCTGCGCCCTGAAACTGGGCTACTGGGGCTCCGCTCAGGTCTGGAACTCTTTGCTAACTTACGTCCTGCTAAAATTTTGCCTCAATTGGTTGATGCTTCCAGCCTGAAGCGCGAAGTCGTGGAAGGCATCGACATCATGGTGGTGCGAGAGCTGACAGGCGGTGTTTATTTTGGTCAGCCCAAAGGCATCTTCGCAACGGAATCGGGTGAGAAGCGGGGTGTCAATACGATGGCTTACACCGAATCAGAAATCGATCGCATTGCCAAAGTAGGGTTTGAAACTGCTCAGAAGCGGGGTAAGAAACTTTGCTCTGTCGATAAAGCCAATGTGCTGGATGTGTCGCAGTTGTGGCGCGATCGCGTCACCCAGTTATCTGCTGAATACTCAGACGTAGAGCTTTCCCACATGTACGTAGACAATGCGGCCATGCAGTTAGTGCGCTGGCCCAAGCAGTTTGACACCATTCTCACCAGCAACTTGTTTGGCGACATTCTCTCCGACGCTGCTGCTATGCTGACCGGAAGTATTGGCATGCTACCCTCTGCCAGTTTGGGAGCTTCTGGTCCTGGTGTTTATGAGCCAGTTCATGGCTCCGCACCCGATATTGCGGGGCAAGACAAAGCCAACCCGATCGCGCAAGTGCTGAGTGCCGCCATGATGCTACGCTACGGACTGAATCAACCGGAGGCAGGCGATCGCATTGAGCAAGCGGTGATGCAAGTGCTCGACCAAGGCTACCGCACCGGAGACATCATGTCTGAAGGCAACACTCTAGTTGGTTGCCGAGCGATGGGAGATGCTTTGATTCAAGCACTGGAAAAGGCTCAGTAGGGGGGTTAACTTTTAGCGATTAGCAGTGGGTAATTAGCCAAAAACTAATCGCTAAAAGTTAAAGCTAAAAACCGATCGCTGTTTGCCAAAAACCAACAATTTTCTCTTCCACTCTTGCTGTAATCACCCAAATCGACTAAAGTCGAGCGTAAAAATTAGGGATAGGTTTGTGGTATACGTTTCCCAACAACGACCCGAAAATCGGATAGAAGATGTGGAGTTTCCCGTCTTTGTGGACCCAGCAATTATTAGAGCGGCGCGGCAAATTTATCGGACTTACTACGAAGTACACCCCGAACTGACGCAACCTCCTCTCGGAGTCGCGATCGATCGCTACACCCATCGGGGCAAACTGATCTTCTCTGGCAGGCCCGTTTTACTTCCCCAAGAGTGTTTCGTGCCGTTCAATCAAATTGAGTCAGAACTTTATTAACGCTGAATGAGTGCTGGCAGTTTGGAGCCACTAGAGCCTCTACGTGCCCTAATGTTCAGTAACCTGACCATAACCGTTCGGCCACTACTGCCAAACTAAAGCCTTGGTTATGGACACCCTGTTTACCGTTCTCACCGCTCTGATTGCCTTTACCCTTGGTGCCTCTATCGGCAGTTTTCTGAATGTCGTGGTCTATCGCTTACCCGCAGGCTTATCCGTTCTTTGGCCACCTTCACGCTGCCCTCAATGTTCGCACCGCTTAGGTAAGCAAGACAATGTCCCAGTTTTAGGCTGGCTGTGGCTACGGGGACGTTGCCGTTATTGCAAAAGCCCTATCTCTATTCGGTACCCGTTGGTAGAAGCCGCAACGGGTGCTCTTTTTGTGCTGGTTTTTCTAATTTTTGGTTTTTCAGTTCAAACTTTAGGTTACTGGACCTTTGTTAGTTGGTTGCTAGCCTTATCCCTGATTGACTTGGATACCATGACCCTGCCAGAACCGCTGACTCGATCCGGTTTGTTGGTGGGCTTAGGTTTTCAAGTTGCCGTCGGTTCAGTGCTGAGTTTTAGTGTCACTCCAGTCGTCAACCAACTGATGGTGGGGGTGATTGGTGCCGTTTTGGGTCTGTGGTTACTCAACCTCATCACTCTGGCTGGTTCGATCGCCTTGGGACAAGAGGCAATGGGAGCAGGCGATGCCAAACTAGCTGCCATGATGGGCGCTTGGCTCGGTTGGAAATATCTGCTGCTAGCAGGATTTGTCGCCTGTGGAGTTGGTGCTTTCGTGGGAGGTGGGGCGATCGCTTTTGGCTGGCTGGGTCGGCGTCAACAAATGCCCTTTGGACCCTTCCTGGCGTTAGGAGCTGTAATTGCAGCGTTATGGGGCGAAGCCATTATCTCAGGCTACTTACAGCTATTTTTTCCGGCTCTATAAGTAGCGATCGCTGATAAGCCCTAAACTCTTCACTTCCTTAATCTTTTGATAAAATTCCCATATTTTTGATACAATCCCTCCGTGTCATGGATCACATTACGAACGACGAGTACCCGTTGGGAAGCGGAAATTATGCAGCAGGTTTTGGCTGCTCATCAAATTCCAGCTCGGGTGCTTGACTTAGGTGTAGCGCCTTATTTGGGGCTAGGAAGTCCTGCTGCTCTACAAGTGCGTGTCGAAGACCAATGGACAGCTCTACTCCTCATTAGCCCTGTCGAGGAAGAGCAAACAGAGGGATAACAAAAGCGGGTGAACCAAATTCACATCAACTCGTTAGCAACTCACAAGAAAACTTTCGGTCTACAGTAATTGCTGTAGCAGAATTTTTACTGGAGTATCAAAGCTGTTTTGATCAAGACTGACTAGGCCATTCTGGCTAGGTCATTAAAGCTTAAATTCAGGATTTTGCCTGCTTGAGGCTGATTGGAATAGAAATAACAAAATAAAAGGAATCAATCGCTTTCATGTCTCTATTTGATTGGTTTGCAAATCGACGAAAGGCAGAGCCGACCAGCAAGGAACGGCAAGAACGAGAAATTGCAGATGGTCTATGGACTAAGTGTGAGTCGTGCGGTGCCCTGACTTACACCAAAGACCTACGGGCAAATCAGATGGTTTGCTTAGAGTGCAATCACCATATTCGAGTCTTCAGTGACGAGCGCGTTCGCCAGCTCATTGATGCCAACACTTGGCTACCTTTAGACACGGCGATTCGTCCGATCGACCCACTGAAGTTTCGCGATCGCAAGGGCTACGGCGATCGCATCCGAGAAATGCAGGACAAAACAGGCTTGCCCGACGGTGTTCAAACGGGACTAGGCCAACTAGAAGGCTTGCCCGTCGCGCTGGGGGTCATGGACTTCCGCTTTATGGGTGGCAGCATGGGTTCAGTCGTGGGCGAGAAATTTACCCGCCTCATTGAACGGGCGACTCGTGAGCGGTTACCAGTAATGCTTGTGTGCGCCTCTGGCGGAGCCCGGATGCAAGAGGGCATGCTTAGCTTGATGCAGATGGCTAAGATCTCTGGAGCTTTAGAACGGCATCGAGAGGCGCGGCTCCTTTACATTCCCATCTTGACCCACCCGACCACAGGCGGTGTGACAGCTAGCTTTGCCATGCTCGGTGACATTATTCTGGCAGAGCCAAAAGCCACCATTGGTTTTGCGGGTAGACGGGTGGTTGAGCAAACGCTGCGAGAGAAACTACCTGAGAACTTCCAAACCGCTGAATATCTGCTGGAACATGGCTTTGTAGATGCGATCGTTCCTCGAACGCAACTGAAGAAGACCCTAGCGCAACTGATTCGCTTGCACCAGCCTGTCCCGGCGGCCTCGCACTTTGTACATTTGCCGGAAACTGTTTCTCTCAGTCCTGCAAACCCCTTGTAGAAACTCAACGAGTCGTTCTATTGGGAAAGGGCCCCCTCAGTGGCATGATATTGATATTAGAAAGGCTCAATCCTGACCTTTGCAGGACCTCACTTCCAGGGCTGTTTTTGGGCCTTGACATGAGGATGGGTTCCCAAAAATGAGGAGCAATGGGTTGAGCCAACCTGTGTTGAGGATTGAATATCTGCTAACTGAGCCACATTAAGGAGAACCATGCTTAAAAGATACATCTGGCTTGCTGTGGCCACTGTATTTTTCGCCTTCCAAACCTTTATCGGCAGTGCTAATGCAGTTGAACTAGATGCAGCTACCCGCACTGTCCCAAGTAGCGAAGGTCAAAATGTTGTTTTGAGCTTAAAGCAAGTTCAAGAAGGCAAACGCTTATTTAACTACGCTTGTGGCCAATGTCACGTAGGCGGTGGCACCAAGACTGACCCTAACGTGGGTCTGGAGCCAGAAGCCCTGGCTTTAGCAACTCCACCTCGCACCAACATTGAAGCGCTGGTGGATTACATGCACAATCCCACCACCTACGATGGGGCTGAGTCTATTGCTGAGTTGCATCCCAGCACTCAAAGCACCGACATCTTCCCCAAGATGAGAAACCTAACCGAAGAGGATCTCGTGGCGATCGCAGGTCACATCCTCTTACAACCCAAGATCGTTGGTCAGAAGTGGGGCGGCGGCAAAATTTATTATTAAGGCCTGCCAAATTAAGGAAATCGTCTTTGGCAGAAACTGGAGCCTTTCCACTTGAGCCCAAATCGCTACTAACGATTTTGAGCTAAAGAGTTTCTGCCATCTGCTGATTCACTTGCTGACCCACTAAAGGTTGCTCATGTCATGCGACGCCTACGCTTTTCAGTTCCCTCTTTACTCGCAACTTTGGTTGTTTGGCTAGGTATGCTGTTATTCAGTAGCCCCGCGCAAGCAGCCACTGAGCCTTATATCACTCAGTATTTGCGAGTAACTGAGCCTGTAGCCGTGGAGTTGGATGGGCAAGGTCAAACACGTTGGTTTGCACCAGACGACTTTGTAGTGGGCAAGCATTTATTTGAAAACAACTGTAAGAACTGTCATTTGGGCGGCACTACCTTGCCTAATCCTCCGGTGTCTTTATCACTAGCTGCTTTGCAGGGAGCAGTTCCCCATCGAGATAACATCAATAATTTGGTTGATTATTTGCGCCAACCAATGACCTATGATGGCACCGAGGAAAATTACGTCTGTCGCCAGGTACCCGAAAGCTGGTTACCTCAAGCACAGGCCGAAAAATTGGCTGCGTTTGTTCTCAGAGCGGCTCAAAAAGCGCCCGGTTGGGGTACTAGTGATTTTTGAGCTAAAGTTCAAACGCTTTGCGAATTTGCAAGCCATGAATGGGTAGATGTCCGTCCTCACTAAAAAACGCCTTGTAGAAGCGTAGAATAGTCTAAGCAAGGCGTTCTTGTTGTTTGCTGTGTATTGATTGAGTAGAGGAGAACTGTGTTGAGAAAGCTATTGTCTATCGTCTTGGTGGCGATCGCCATGTTTGCTGTTGGTTTCGGTCGTCCTGCCCTCGCAGGTGATGCAGCGAATGGTGCCAAGGTGTTTAGTGCTAACTGTGCTGCCTGCCATATGGGCGGTAACAACGTCATTATGGCTAACAAGACCCTGAAGAAGGACGCTCTAGCCCAATTTGGCATGAACTCTGTGGAAGCCATTACCAACCAAGTAAAAAATGGTAAGAATGCCATGCCCGCTTTTGGTGGCCGCCTCAGCGATCAGCAAATTGACGATGTAGCAACCTACGTTTTAGAGCAATCTGAAAAAGGTTGGTAAGCTTCTAGCAAACTGACACCTGCTGACAAAACTATTTTCTATAGATTGAGTGATCTAGTTTTTGCAAGAACCCCTCCAGTATGTGAGGGGTTTTTTGCTGATCCCAACGGAAAACTTTGTGAAGAAATCTATCTGGAGATCAACAGACAGCCTTAAATTAAATCAGTTATCTTCCAGCTAGTAGATACTTAGGAAAAACGCCTGTGGTTCCTCTCCGTGATGATAATCCGACTACAATCACGCCCTTTGTTACCTACGGCCTTATTGTTGCAAATATATTAGTTTTTCTAGTTGAATTGAGTTTGGCTCCCGGCCAATTGGAGAAGTTCTTTTACACTTGGGCCGTTGTTCCTAGAGAATTAACAGCTAGTTTTGCGGGGCAAGCCGTTAGTGCTGGACCCACCGAATGGCTCACTTTATTTAGTTCGCAGTTTCTGCATGGTGGCTTCTTACATATTGCAGGCAACATGCTGTTTCTCTGGATTTTTGGCAACAATGTAGAGGATCGCCTTGGTCATGTTAAATATTTAATTTTTTATCTAGCCTGTGGTGCTTTAGCAGCCCTGACTCAGTGGTTTTTCTCGCCTAATTCCGCTATTCCTTCCTTAGGAGCAAGTGGCGCGATCGCAGGGGTGATGGGAGCCTATATCTTGAAATATCCTAAAGCGTCTGTCTTAACCCTGTTACCTTTGGGCTTCTTTATCACTACCGTCCGCATTCCAGCGTTTTTCTTCTTGGGCTGGTGGTTTGTCCAACAAGCTTTCTATGGCGCGGCTAGCCTGAATGCCCCCACAAATATTGGTATGGAAGGCGGTGGTGTGGCTTACTGGGCTCACGCGGGTGGCTTTGTCTTTGGCGCCATCTTAGGACCCTTACTGGGTCTCTTTTCCTCCGACTCAGAAGCCAGCGTCCTTTAACTCCGTTAAATTGTTCTCTCCCAAACAGGTTGTCTAACCGCTGAAACTCTGTAGCAATACAACTTCAGCGGTTTTTTGTACAAAGTTGAATGACACTCAACTAATCCACGGGATGCAACAGCCAGAAACCACTATAGGTCATCCCAGAGTCATCGGGCTGCACCAGTAAGAAGTGCAGGCCTTGAGTGACTTGTTTTCGTTGTTCATAGGCTTGCGCCGCAGCTTGCACTTCTAGATCTTCAAAGGTGGCCATGACCCAACGCTCGGCTAAACCAGCTTCCAAAATTAAGCCGTCTGGACTCCCAGCCATGTAGTTTAAGGCAACAGGATGAACTTGCTGCAACCACTGAGCTAACTTCATAGAGCGGCGGCCCGCGTCAATAATTACACCAGGTACAGGCAAATCAGAAGCCAATCCTAAACTGAGAGGTAAGAGAATTTCGGGCATCTCCAAAATCGGGATGGGGCGGTCTTGAAAAGCATCGACGAGTTGACCTGCGGCGATCGCGGCAAATCGCCACTGTTCCCCTTGAAGATTTTCGGCAATGGGGGTCGGTGGCGGCTTATCTAAAGCTAGGGGCGAATAAGGCTGCTGGGCGTAGCTGCTGGCCTGAGAATACTGCTGGGCTTTCTCGCGTAGTAGCTGCTTTAGAGCAAAGGTCCGGCGAGTCGGTTCCACCGTTATTCCTAGCTCTTTCCCTGCCAACTCAAGCAAACCTAAGGCTTGAGGCCGAAAAACCTGCAAGCGCTCTGGAAAGTGCTGTTGCGTTTTTGCTGCTGCCTGTAGCTGGCTCACGACCCAAGTAGCATTGGCTTCTGCTTGGGGGCACAGAGCACTAAATTCCCAGGTTCGGGTGCGATCGCAAAGCAACAACTCCCAAAGGGGATGCCCCTGCTCATCCTGCAAGGGACGACGATAAAAATCAGCTTCCCAAATCAGCATACTGTGGTGGTCCAAGTTTAATTCCCGTTTGTTGAGTTCGTGCGTTATAGCTGTGCCTCACAGATGCTACGGTCGCGGTTGATTGGGCCAGCTTCAGCCAATTCATTCTCAGGCTATCAGCTAGAGCTGGATCAATGGCACAAGCTCGGCAAATCACCTGGCAACATTGCACTCAATACAAAAAGCTGCCGCAGAAACATCATCTACGACAGCTTTCGATCGCTAAACTAAGTTAACTGTTTGTGCTTTTATCTGGACTTAACAGCCAAAACACTTACGCCAGAGCACTCGCCAGAATCGGTTCAGCGTTGACGACTGCACCAGGAGCATACATTTGCCTCACGTAGTCGGCCACCATGCGATCGGTGTTGAAAGCAACGGAGTTGGTTTTGATCGAAGCCTTCATTTTTTGAATCCAACCGTGGGGAATGCCATTGGCATCTTGGTCGTAGTAGAGGGGAACAATTTCCTCAGTTAGGAGCCGATACAACGATTCAGAATCAATGCGGTCTTGCAGTTCTTGGTCGCTGGTGTTGGCATCTTCGCCGATCGCCCAACCATTTAGACCTTTGCCGTCGGGTCCAACTTGGTAGCCTTCGCACCACCAACCATCTAAGACACTACAGTTGAGGCCGCCATTAAAGCACACCTTTTGGCCACTAGTTCCAGAAGCTTCTAAAGGACGACGAGGATTGTTCAGCCACACATCTACACCTTGAATCAGCTTTTGAGCAGTATAGATGTCGTAGTCTTCAATGAACGCCACGCGATCGCGAATGGCATGATGACGACACCACTCCATTAAGCGCTGAATAATCCGCTTGCCTTCCTCATCGGCAGGGTGAGCCTTACCTGCAAAGATGATCTGCACAGGGCGATCAGAGTTACCGAAAATTTGCAGTGCTAGCTCCGCATTTCGCAGCAGTAACGCCCCACGCTTATAGGGGCTGAAACGACGAGCAAAGCCAATCGTCAGAATGTTGGGATCGAGCAGGTGATCCGCCGCATGAATTTGATCTGGCTCTTCACCTCGTCCTTGCCGCGATGCCTTAACCTTAAACCGGGTATGAGCAACCAACCGCTCCTTCAAGATTTGGTGGCGCGACCACAGTTCCTCATTCGGAATTTGGTCTACTCCTGCCCACATCTGGGGATCAACCACCCGCGCAGACCAGTTCTCGCCGAGATATTGCGCGTATAAATCGCTTAGCAAGGGAGCTGTCCAGGTGCGGGCATGCACACCGTTGGTAATGTGGCTAATCGGTACTTTGTCTTCTGGGCGATCGGGGTACAGAATACTCCACATCTTGCGGGACACTTGACCATGCAGCTCACTGACCCCATTGGCACCACGGCACAAGCGTAAAGCTAAAACTGTCATGCCAAACGGTTCCCAAGGATCACCGAGGCGACGGGCACCCAAGGAGAGAAACTGCTCTCGGGACAGCCCTAACTCTGGCCAGAAACTGGCAAAGTAGGAATCCATCAGATCAGCCGAGAAAACGTCGTGGCCTGCGGGTACAGGGGTGTGAGTCGTGAATACACAGCGATCGCGCACTGAGGCTTCAATGTCGTAGAAAGACTTGCTCGTCCGTTGCACTTCCAAGCGCGACAACTCTAGAAGGCAAAACGCCGCATGACCTTCATTTAGGTGGTAGACCGTAGGCTCAATCCCTAAAGCTTGTACTGCTTTAACGCCACCAATCCCTAAGACAACCTCTTGGGCGATCCGGGTTTCCTGGTTGCCGCCATACAAGTGTCCTGTCAACCAGCGATCGATCGGATCATTATCTTCCCGGTCTGTATCCAGCAGGTAGAGCTTCACCCGCCCTACTTGCACTCGCCAAATTTGAATTTTGACCATGCGCTGGCGAATTTGTAGCTGAACCGTAATCGGTTCTCCCTCAGCATTGGTCATTAGTTCCAAGGGCATCTGCTCAAAAGGATTGTCTGTGTAGTAATCCTCTTGCCAACCATTACGGTTGAGACGTTGGTGAAAATATCCTTGGCGGTAGAGTAAACCGATCCCAATCATTGGCACGCCTAGATCGGAAGCCGACTTGAGGTGATCCCCAGCCAAAATTCCCAAACCACCGGAGTAAACGGGGAGCGATTCGTGGATGCCAAACTCAGCACAGAAATAGGCGACAGGATGCTCTTGAGACAGTTGTGGGGCCACTCGGCTCGCCCAAGTATCTGTTTCTTGCATGTAGCGATCGAATTGGGTCGCTAACCCTTGCAAGCGCTTGAGATACAGGGGATCTTCTGCTAGCTGAGTTAAACGTTCGTAAGAGGCGGACTCCAAAAGAGCCACAGGATTATGCCCAGAGCGCTGCCATTCGTCCGGGTTAATGTTTTGAAATAGAGAAACATGGCCATTGGCCCAGCTCCACCAGTAGTTGTAAGCTAAGTCTGCTAGTCGTTTCAGCGGAAGGGGTAGCTTCGCACTCAGCTTAGCAGCAGGTGTCATAGCGGCAGTATTCGTCATAGGATTTAAGGCTCTCGTGCTTCACTAAAATCTCGGCTCAGGCTTATCCAATGGCATCACTCCAGATGAAGCCTGAATCAGGGGGTCCAACGTGCTTAGCGGGGTTCGATCGACGGCTGGACAAATACAAATCTTTTCGAATCAGCTCTCTACAAGCAACGCAACGTAACGGGACTGGGTTCTAGCTTGACAGGACTTAGAGAGGGAGGGGCGATTATTTCATACTCTCTAAAGCTTCGTTACCAAAGTTGTAAGTAGAGCTAAAGAAATTTTTTGCCAAGTTAAGTTTTGAAAGCTACCTCAGCGTTTAACAAGCTTCTATCACGCCCCTCTAACGGTTAGCATTGATCAGCGTCCTCAAGTAGCACTGGCCCTAAGTTCTTCTATGAACCCTGTCTTGACTCAATTCGGCGCTCAAATGTCCCAGTTAACTGGGGTGCGAGCCATTATGAAAGACATTATTGAAACGCTGCGAGCCGGAGATGGTCAAGAGTTCATCAATTTAAGTGCTGGAAATCCGGTGATTTTGCCCGAAGTGGAACAACTGTGGCGAGATTGCACCGCAGAACTCCTAGCCAGCAATGAATATGGAGAAGTGGTTTGTCGTTATGGGTCAAGCCAAGGTTACCAACCACTGATTGAGGCGATTGCCCAAGATTTTAATCAGCGCTATGGGCTCAAATTGAGCGATCGCAACATCCTGATTACACCAGGTAGCCAAGCCCTGTACTTCTATGCTGCAAATGCTTTTGGCGGCTATACCACTAGCGGCAACCTGAAGCAAATTGTCCTGCCTCTTAGCCCTGATTACACAGGCTATGGCGGCGTTACCTTAATTCCCGAAGCTTTAGTTGCTTATAAGCCAGCACTAGATATTGACGCTAGCGCTCACCGCTTCAAGTATCGCCCCGACTTCAGTCAACTGGAAATTAACGAAACTACAGGGTTTGTTTTATTTTCGCGGCCTTGCAACCCAACGGGTAACGTCCTCACCGACGAAGAGGTGCAAAAAATTGCCGCCCTCGCTACTCCTCACAATGTTCCGGTTTTGATTGACTCCGCTTATGCGTCACCCTTCCCAGCCTTGAACTTTACGGACATGACTCCGGCGTTTGGTGACAATATCGTTCACTGCATGAGCTTATCTAAAGCAGGGCTACCGGGAGAACGGGTAGGGATTGCGATCGGAGATGAGCAAGTGATCCGAGTGTTGGAGTCATTCCAAACCAATCTTTGCATTCACTCTTCTCGTTACGGCCAAGCGATTGCTGCCCGTGCGATCGCTTCAGGAGCCTTAGCAGAAATCTCAACTCAAGTGATTCGCCCTTACTACCAAGAAAAATTTACCGTCGTGGAGACGAGCCTCGATCAAGCAATGCCCCAGGAAATTCCTTGGCTGCTCCATCGCGGAGAAGGTGCTATTTTCGCCTGGCTGTGGCTCCAAGACTTGCCCCTCACAGATTGGGAGTTTTACCAGCGACTCAAACAGGTGGGTGTTATTGTGGTCCCCGGCAGCTCGTTTTTTCCAGGCTTGCGTGAAGATTGGCCCCACAAGCAGCAGTGCATTCGCATTAGCCTCACCGCTAGCAACGAAGAAATTGCCATAGGCATGCAACGTTTAGCCAAAGTGGTTGCAGAAGTTTATCAATTGGCAGCCGCAAGTGAATGAGTTTCTTCCATGATCCGCGAGAACCCCATGTCTGAGAGCCGTAAAACTAATCCTTCCCAGACCAATACCACCCCGCCAAGTTTGGCCACAGTTCCTGAAGGTTGGCTACAAATTGGTAAAATTGTCGCCGCTCAAGGCTTGAAAGGCGAAGTGCGGGTTTACCCAGACTCCGACTTTCCAGAACGCTTTGAGCAGCCGGGAACCCGTTGGCTATTGCCCACCGATGCGACTGAACCCCAACCGATTGAGTTGATCAAGGGCCGCTATTTGCATGGCAAAAACATGTATATCTTGCAGTTGGCAGGCATTAGCGATCGCGACCAAGCTGAGGCGCTAAAAGGCTGCAAGTTATTAGTGCCAGAAAGCGATCGCCCCCAATTAGAAGAAGGAGAATTCCACGTCATCGACTTGATCGGCTTAGACGTGTTTGATCAAGCGACGCAAGCGCTGCTAGGTACAGTCACAGATGTGATTCCTGCTGGAAACGATTTGCTAGAAGTCAAACTGGTCGCTCCTTCAAATCCTAAGCAACCCACGGTTTTAGTTCCATTCGTCAAGGAGATTGTCCCTGTGGTAGACTTAGCGGCCCGGAGAGTGGAACTGACTCCGCCAGTGGGACTAATCGAATAGGTCAGACGATTACACCAACGGTAGGAGAATCGTAAACTCCGTCCCAACCCCTAGTTGCGATCGCAGTTCAAATTTGCCTCCATGTCTAGCTGTCACAATTTGATAACTCATGGACAAACTAGTTTCCTTCGCAGCCCGTTTCTCTACGGAAAACGATTCCAAAATGCGTTGATGTTGTTCTGGAGCCAAACCGGGGCCATTATCGGCGATTTTTACGGAAACCCAACGAGTTCCGGAAGCGACACTGAGTAGCTTAGCGGGACAAACTTGAGTGGTAATTTCAATCTGAGGCTTTTGGGGCGGAGCCAGAATACCTGGACTGCAATACTCAATGGCTAGCTCTTGTCGAACCGCTTGATTAATTAAGGCATCGACCGCGTTCGTCAAAATATTCATAAAAACTTGGCTGAGCTGCCCCGAAAAACATGAAACTGGTGGGAGCTGACCATAGTTTCTAACAATCTGAATTTCCCCAGTCAAGCGGCTTTTCAGGAGTAGCAAAATGTTGTCGAGGCACTCATGCAAATCGGCTGGCTTCGGATAAACCTCATCAATATGACAAAAGTTTTGCAGGCTGGTTGCTAGTTTGGATAACCGTTCTGCTCCGGAGCGAATACTAGCAATAGTATGGGGGAGATCCTTGATGACATACTCCAATTCCAAGTCTTCTTGTAAATTGAGAATCTCTTCTGGGGGTTCTGTCAGACAAGCTTGATAGGCAGCAATTAACTCCAGCAAGTTCTGGCTATAGCTGGAAACATGGGTTAAATTGCCCCAAATAAAACTGACTGGATCTAAGATTTCGTGTGCAATCCCATCTACTAAGCGCCCCAAACTGGCCATTTTCTCAGTCTGAATCATTTGGGCTTGCGCTCTCTCGTACCTCACCTGCGTCTCAATGCCACGAATTTGCCAGTAAGCAATGTTTAACTCGTGCATGTTGAGCAGTTGATAGGTTTGGGGTTCTGTGTAAACTACAATCGGCTCCCCTAGCAACTCGCGCGATCGCCGTAGAGCTTGCTGAGCTGCTGTCACAATGGGGGTGCTGGCAGGCAAAACTAGCAGCTTGGTTCGGGCATAACTGTACAGCACGCTCAAAGGTTGGTTGAGAAACAATTCTAGTCCTTGAGGACGTAGCAAATATTCCAAAAATTGCTGCCGAGAAATCATCCCGACAAACTCACCTTGCTCTAGCAAAATTACCCCTGGCAGCAAGGGGTTTTTTTCAAAAACCTGAGCAATTTCTGACCCTAAATGGCTGAGTTCAACTTGAAAGCTATAGAGCCGTAGGTCCTGTAGTGGAGACTCTAAACTGAGGGCCAGCCCATTTCCTTCTGAGAGAGCGGGTGGAATAAAGTGAGAACTGGATTGATTTAGCACAAGCACTCAACTCTCCCAGACACCCTAAACTACATCCCTTGAAACAGAACCAGAACCAGCACCAGCTTTAGTCATCAAGTCTAGCTACACCTTAGGCACAGCAGCCGTAGTCAGGTTAGCCTTTACAATACCTTGGCCTCGGCAATATCGGCTTCTGCCTTTCAATATAGGTGCTATAGCAATCCCAAATGGGGTGCGGCCCTCACAACCCACCAACCTAATAAATCATTTAGGACGGCGATCGCAGTATAGAGGTTGAGAAGCGGTAAATCGTCCGCAAAACTATCAGGACTAACTCAGTTCTAATGCCTTCAGCTCAACTTACTCCGTAATTTCTGATAGTTGAATTTCTGGAAGAATAGGCTATATCTCTCAAATCTTGCCAACTTCGATCGCTAACCCGCTAAGTCTTTGACATTAGGGTATAGAGACAATGGGCAGCCGAATTTCAAATTCAGTCCCGACTCCAGGTTGCGATCGCAAGCTCAGCTGCCCTTGGTGCTTTTCAGTCACAATCTGATGACTAATAGCTAACCCAAGCCCGGTACCTTGGCCCACTGGCTTGGTCGTAAAGAAATTTTCAAAAATTCTTGCTTGAATCTCACTGGGTATGCCGCAACCATTATCAGCAATCTCAATCACAACCCACTCATCAGACTTGAAAGATGCTGATGACTCAACCCTCAAAACTGTGGTTGAAATTTTAATTTGCGGCTGCCAAGAATTTGTTGTTGTAACTGGCTGTTTTGCCAAAATTCCGTTTAGCTTCTGCTCATTAGTGGTATTGTCTGTTTTCTCAGCTAATGCATCAATGGCGTTGCTAATCAAATTCATAAACACTTGGCTGATCTGACCGGGATAGCAATTAATTAGAGGTAAATCTCCATAATGCTTCACTACCTCGACGCCGTACTTCAGGCGATTACCCAAAATCAGCAAGGTGTTATCAATACATTCATGCATATCTGTCGCTCGAAGCTTTGCTTCATCCATGTGTGAGAAGCTACGCAGGCCCCCCACAATTCTTTTAAGGCGTTCTGCGCCCATTCGCATGCTGTCAATTACCTGCGGCAAATCTTGAAGCAAAAAATCAAATTCAATTTCTGCTTTTTCTTGCTGGACTAGGGTGCTATCAAGAGAAACTTGAGCTATTTCCTGGTCATAAGTTGACACCAGTCTAATCAAGTCCTGACTGTATCTAGATAAATATCCTAAATTTCCCCAAATAAAATTTACAGGATTTAGAATCTCATGAGCCACACCTGCCACCATTCGACCTAGACTCGCCATTTTCTCTGTCTGGATCATTTGAGCTTGAGTTCGCTCATGGAGTAGCTGAGTGGTCAACTCATGAATTTTAGCTTGGGCTACTAATAGTTGATGTACATCTAATAAACGGTAAACTGAAGGCTCTATCTGTACAATAATCGGCTCATAAATCAGCTCTAGCGATCGCGCTAACGATTGCCGAGTCGCAGCCACAATTGAAGTACCACCTAGTAAGATTAAAGTTTCACT
Source organism: Trichocoleus sp. FACHB-46 (assembly GCF_014695385.1). NCBI lineage: Bacteria > Bacillati > Cyanobacteriota > Cyanophyceae > Leptolyngbyales > Trichocoleusaceae > Trichocoleus > Trichocoleus sp. FACHB-46. The sequence continues at coordinate 538,511 of NZ_JACJOD010000013.1, forward strand.
TTTAGTGAAGTTATAGAGTACCTTTAGAGGCCGTTTAGAAAATAGTTCCACCCCATAAGGACGGCTCATTTGCTCTAGAAACCTACGACGTGAAATACCACCAATCAGCTCTCCACAGTCAACTAAAATGACACCAGGTAGCAAAGGGTTCTGTTCAAATACTTGGGAAACCTCTGAGCCAAGACAATTAGAGTCAACTTGAAAGTTGTGTAGCTGTAATTCTTGCAGAGTGGACTCCAAAGACAAGGTAGGCTCTAAGAAGTCCAAATGAGATTCAGTCATCATAGCCATTGGTGAGTATATCAACAGGGTGGTAACTAACTAATCAATCAAGCACACAACTGAATATCCCTATTTTGCATGACACTAGGCTTGTCTCAAATCCATTAAAGACAATCTAGATTTAACCCAAAATTAACCTTTTGAGTGCTTAACTATGTTGAGCAATTAAATTAGTTACGCTTGGCACAGACTTTAACTCACTTCTTAAAAGAAAAAACTTATCAACTAATTCATCGCCCATCCCTTAATTATTTTCATAAAAAAAGGGCAGGTTACAGGAACCTACCCTAGAGTTTGAAACCTCTAAAACAGAGGTGAGATTGGCTGAAAGAATGTCAGTAGTGACAATAGGTGAGCTTTAGGACTCCCTAGCGACTCAGGCTATTTACCTTGAAGCTTTTCAAGGTTCTTCTTGATGGTTTGTTCAACTGAAGGAGCCGCATCCTGAGAATTGGAAGGGCGATACATCTTGTCAACATCAGCGTCACCCTGAGCAGCATTTAAGCCTTTGCCTTGGGTTTCAGCTTCCTGTTTTTCTAGTCCATAGGGGTCTGGCGCTTCAATAGCTTGGTAAGCTTTTTCTTCAATACCTTTGAGCTGGGCTTCACCTTTGGTAGGGCTGCTGCTGCCCGAATACATAGAAGAAGCAGCAAAAGCAGGAGCGGCTTGCGTTACCAACAGTAATGCACAAGTAAAAGCAATTACTAAAAAGCGCACAGGACGTAGAAGAGCAGATAAGTTGATGCGAATAGATTGCATATAGAGCTTCTCCGAGTAACAGTTATTATGTGTTGTTAAGCAGGAATTTTGTGATTAACTTCCTGAATGACCTGCACTTAATTTGCTGGAATCTGTGACTCTGCTGCATCTATACCCGGATAGATTCTGGAGAAATAAATTCGAAGCGAGGAGCCACAATCGTTTAAAAACCCAACTGTTACGAGACTGAAGATAGAAACTCTACCTGAGGTAAGAGTGGATCCTGGACAATACCAACCCCTGCAAACCCCCAACGCTTCATTAAACCAGTGATTTGCGTGCCAGGAACGGATTCCACGGCAAAGCGATCGCTTAGATCCGAGGCATGAGTGTTTAAATAACTTAAGGCTTCGAAGTCCTCACGAAACATTAATAAGTAACTAGATTTAGTGCCGCTAGAACTTTGACTAAAATTCGCAGTTAGATAATTGCCATCGAGTCTAGAGCGAATAATGTAATAAACCTGAGAAAGCATACTCACCTCAGGGAGAAGATTAGGAGTAACTATTTACTAAGTTGCTTAAGTTGCTGGCGTTGGCTACTTCAAATTTTCCAAGCGAATTCGGGGGTCTACTGCTTTGAGCAACAGATCGGCTAATAGATTGCCGATGATTAACATCACAGCCCCCATCATCAAGCTAGCCATCACTACATAAAGATCCTGAGCAATCACAGCTTGCAAAATTAATCGACCTAACCCAGGCCAGTTAAAGAAAAATTCTGCAATAAAGGCACCACTCAACAGACCCGCAAATTCAAACCCTAGCAACGTAATTAAAGGGTTGATCGCGTTGCGTAGAGCATGGACATAAATGACTCGGTTTTCTGGTAAACCTTTAGCCCGTGCCGTCTGGATGTAGTCTTGCCGCAAAACATCCAGCAGTTCCCCTCGCATGATGCGCTGCAAGCCTGCAAAGCTAGTAACGCTCAGGGCTAAAGTGGGCAAAATCATGTGCCAACCCACATCTAAGATTTTGCCAATGGGGGAAAGATCATCATGGTTGATGCTGGTCATATCTCCCACGGGGAAGAGCGGCGAGGTATTTTGGGCCAAAATCAGCAACAGCAGCGCCGTGATGAAACTGGGAAACCCTTGACCCACATAACTAATGACTTGTAGCACTCGATCCGCTGTCCGATTTTGATTCACAGCGCTGACAATCCCTAGAGGAATCGCGATCGCCCAAGTGATCACCAATGAGGAAATCGCCAACAACAGCGTATTGCCGACTCGCTCCCATAACAAAGCAGCCACCGATCGCTGATAGACAAAGCTAGTGCCAAAATTCCCTTGGGGCAAAATCAGGGGAATTGGCCCCACCTTAACCACATGAGGCTTGAGGATCTGCCAAAGCCAGCGTCCGTATTGCTCCAGCATTGGCTTATCCAAACCAAACTGTTGCTGCAACTCTTGGATTCTCTCCGGCGAAATCTTAGGATTCTGCCGCAAAGTATCGAGGTAATCTCCAGGTGCCAGTTGAATAATCGCGAAACTCAAGGCCGATGCCAGCAGTAAAGTCAGCAGTGCCTGTAATAGTCGCTTAACGACATAGACAGCCGTTTCGCTGGTAACTGAGGAGATTACCCGTTGCCCAAAAGAGTCTAGCCCACCACGCTCAGAAAGAGTCATTCAACCTAGTATTAATAATCAACCAAGGTCACAATCGGAACTTCGGGCAACCGTTCACGGCCTTTGAGGTCCCGTAGCTCGATGATAAATCCAAAGCCTACGAGGTGACAGCCTGATTGTTGCACTAACTTGGCCGTTGCCTGAGCGGTGCCACCTGTAGCAATTAAGTCATCTACAATCAAAATCCGACAGCCCGACTGAAAGGCATCTTGATGCACTTCCAAGCGATCCATGCCGTACTCCAGCTCATACTCAATCGCGTGAACTGGACCAGGCAACTTCCCAGGCTTGCGGACGGGGATGAAACCAGCTCCCAATTTGTAAGCCAGAGGAGCCCCAAAGATAAATCCTCGTGATTCCATGCCAACTACATAGTCCGCACCCAAATCGGCACACTTATCCGCTAGGGTGTCAATGGTGTAACGCAGCCCTTCTGGATCGCGCAGTAAGGTTGTAATATCTCGGAACAGAATTCCTGGCTTAGGAAAATCGGGAATCTCACGAATGAGGGATTTCAGATCCATAAAATTGCGAGTAAGAATTGAGGGTGCAGTTGGCAACTATTGTCTAATTGAACCTGAAATTGGCTGCGATCGCTTGAATAAGCTTTTTAGAGCGTCAATCATTTAGTTGCCTCAGAAATCGTACAATGGAAGTTTGTAAAGTTTTGGCTGATTCTAAACATTTGGAGTTGTTATTAGCTGGGTTCGAATAATCTAAGTAGAGTTGGGGAATGATAGAAATTGGCACATCCCCGATGCTCTGAGTGCAAAATTCTAAACTATCGGTAGGTTGCTGCTGATATTTCACCCCCTAAGGTCTAGCAAGCTGGAATGAATGTGTCTGTGAGCGTAATGCCGTCAACGAGTCTATCCGCCCCGTCAGCTCCTTTATTCTTGGAGAATCTACCCGATCCAGACTTAAGCGCTGGCGTTTGTCCCCGTCGAGCTCGCTTAGAAATTGACCTAATGCTTTTGGCAATTGAAGCGCTGGACTTAGGGGGCTCTGAAGCGATTTTGTCAGTGGCGAAGGAGTTGGAACTCCAGGGGATTATTAAGAATCGGGTCGCTTTGTGGCGCATACGCAGCACCAACCCACTTCGTCGTTATAGCCAGCGCCAGCCCTTGACTTTAGTAGAAGCTAAGGCCCTCGTCGCGATCGCCTGTCACTTAGCTCGCCGCCTGACCGTGGTGATTCGCCAGTTATTGCTCGCCTACCAGCAACTCACAGAAAAGCAACTTTCAGTAGAGCATCACTTCCGTTTGTATGACTACCTAGAGCGCTTCCGGGCGCACTTCCGGGCCAGAATGAACCCCCGACGCGCTGGGGTTCTAGCCTACAGCTCCGATGAGAAACTGAACGAATTGGCGCTGAGTTTGCTAGGCAAATTACTCTTCTGCACTGGCACCTTTGGTATGCAACGGTTTTGGATTAGTTTGTTTGATGGAGAGGTAGAATGACGATTCAACGTCAATACAGCTTGCCTAACTGCACGCTGGTTTTAGAAGGATTAAGCGATCCGACTGCCTCCATGAATCCGGCTGAAATGCGGCCTTTGATGTCGATTTTGATTAACGCCGAGTGTCGGATTTCTGGACGAGAGCAACCCATCTCCGGTGGACGTGACTTTTTTGTCGCTTTAGTAGCTGCCGTGAGCCGCTATGCCCAAGAGTTTCTGAGCGGCATCCACCTACCTGTCTCCTCCTCAGCTGTTCAAATACAGGGGGTGGATCGGAAGCAACATCGCTTAGTTGTGCAGCCTCCAGAAGACGGACCTAAAGAGACAACGCGTCCCACCCAGGTCGATTTAAACACGGTGCAGCTATTCGATCTGGTGGATGCGATAGATCAATTTTTTGCCGACGCCCAAACCTTGCCTGACCTGACCCTACAGTTAGCCCCTGTCTCGAAGCGCTATACTGCGGCTCGTCAGATTACAGCAGAACGAGTAGTGCCCGCTGCCATAGGGGTATCCAGCTTGGCTCTTACTGCTGTGGCTCTTTTCTTCATTCCCATTCCTGAAGTTCAGAAGCCTAAAGATCCAACTCCTCAGTCAAATACTAGTCAGTCGCAAGAACCCTCACCTACAGGTGCTGCTAGCCCTTCCCCTCAGGCAGCCGCAGCCCTACAAACCAGTCCTACTACTTCTCCTACCCCTTCGCCAGCAGCTTCTACAACACCTAGTCCTGCTAGTACAACTCAGCCCAACCTAGAGGACGTGCAAGCCGCTCTGGCTGCTGCACCAGAGATCACCGACCCGACTCAACTCGATAGTTTGAGCAAAAAGGTATACGACCAAATCGACCAATCTTGGAAGCAAGAGCCAGAGTTCGAGCAGGAACTAGTGTATCGAGTCAGTGTAGCCCAAGATGGGGCGATCCTGGGCTACAGAGAAGCTGAAAATACACCTACTGGAGCGGCTCAGCAAACTCCTTTGCTTGACCTTCTGTACATTCCTGCCAATGGTGGCAGCCTTGCGCAAGAGCCAGTTGGTCAGTTCCGAGTGGTCTTCCGGCCCAATGGCGTGTTGCAAGTCAGCCCTTGGGGTGGTTATAGCGCTCCACCCAGCCCTAATTCAGAAATTACTGACTCATCGGCGATTGAAGATTTGACTGGTAAGCTCTACGACCAAATCGACAGGAATTGGAAAGAGAAGCCTACCTTTGAGCGGGAGTTGGTTTACCGGGTGAATGTCGCACCGGATGGTTCGATCGCCAATTATGAGCCAGTCAATCAGCCTGGTTCTGACTATGTAGAAGATACACCTTTGCCCACCTTGCTCAAGCCTGATGCTGCCCCTGCTCAGAATGACTCTGCTCAGAACAACTCTGCCCAGAATAATTCTGCTCAGAATAACTCTGCCAACCAAGCCTCCTTAGCCCCTTTTAAGGTGGTATTTAAGCCCAATGGGGTGCTGCAAGTCAGTCCTTGGCGCGGCTACCAGTAACTGCGAGATTACCCTAACGCTCATTTGGCCTACAGATGTGATTGGGGGCCTGTCCAAATGCTGTTGACCGAGCGACCAAACACTTGGGGGCGATCGCGGGGGGCGGCAGTGGTCTGACCTGCGAGATCCACGGTCCACAAAGGCCAAGGAGACTCACCAAGGTTGCCCGCTTGGAATAAGGTTTGCTCCGGGTGAGCTTGACTCCATCCGAGCAGGACCGCATTGGTATATTGAATCCGAGTCGGTGCCACTGTGCTGGTACGGTTCAATTGGCGATCCCAAATGACGGCGTAGTCCGAAGCAATATCTGACCCAAAAATAGACTCAAACTCTCTTGCTAAGATGCGATCGCCTGTTGCAGACCAAGCAATAGGAACCAGAATCGCGATCGTGCCTGCCACTGCCTCCGCTGGATCAACCTCTGTTGGCTGGCCAGACATGGAGAGCGGAGAAGAAGCAGTGATTGTTCTTAAATCTCCAGTTCTCAAGTTCTCCAGAAACAAAACGCTGCTAACCCAACTTTGAGTGAAGTCTGGGTGAACCTGCATTTGAATTCGGCTGTAGGCCGCGTACTGTCCGTCAGGAGAAATGAGAGACTGGCTCCGGTAATACTGCCTATGAGCAGCTTCACTATCTTCGGTTACCGTCAGGTTGGCTAGAACCCAATTCCAAGGAATGGGGTGGGGGCTATTGAGGGGATCAAGTTGAACTGAAGATGAGCGCATGGGAGGAACAGTCTCAGGAAACGCAATACCAGCATCAGTAGCGCATCAATAGCCAAGAGCGAATGCCCAACTAAGCTGGATGTAAAATGAGTTGAAGCATTAAACCAATCAAGCTGGCATTTTCGCTTGTCTGGAGCAACGCCTATGAGCTGGGGCCAATCCTTTTAACTATGTATAACAACCGGAGGTGGAGGAGGTTTTACAGTTCATCAAAGTTTTCATGCACCGTAACGTTTCTTAGCCCAACCTCGAAAATTCCGGAAGAAATTCTAATTTGCTCAATTGGTTCCCGGAGTTGAGATAGCATCACAAGTGAATTGTTTTTAGATTGATTAGTTAGCGTGACTCCCGTTTCCAAAGCAAACTCTCCCACGACAATGCCACCAAGGCAAAATTGGCCGCTCTTGGTATTTATTTTTAGACTCCTGCTCTTGCTGGTGGGAGGGGGATTTGCTTGGCTGGCTGGGGTAGTGGTCGCTACCTTCTATCCGCTTGCCAATCCAGAACTGCCTTTTTTTGAAAAGGTGTTGCGCCGCTCCAGCGACTGGGTGACTCAGGTCAAACAGTTGCCCGAAGTTTGGACCCAACCGAGTGCTTCGCCTCAGTCTAATGCTGCGCCTGTTGCTCCTAGCCCCACGGTGGAAGTGAGTCCCTTACCTTCGCTTACTCCCACCCAACAAGAGCAAGTCCAGACAGAGGTGGCTCAGCTAGAAGCGAGTGTGCAAACGTTAAGCGATCGCCTCACCAACTTGGAAACTCAGCTAGGAACAAACCTGGGTTCGGAACCTTTAGAAAACCGTCTGGCTATCTTGACTCAACAGCTAGCAGCAGCATCTGGCCAAGAATTGCCGAGTCCTGCTCCTACCACGGTTGCCGCTCCCGCGATCGCTCCCGTCGCAAACGCAATTAATAGCACTGGTACGTATCCAGGCGATCGCTTAACAGTCACGCTACCCAGCGATTTACTGTTTAGACAAGGCCAAGCGGGATTAAATCCGCAGACGCGCAATCTGCTGGATAGCATAGTTGGAGACTTACGCAATTACCCAGGAGCCTCAGTCCAAGTAGCAGCTCACACGGATAATGTAGGTAAAACAGAGGTCGTTCCAGATGCCTCGTTTCAGCAGGCACAAATGGTCCAGCAATATCTTGCCAGTACCCTAGGCAACGACTATCACTGGGTGGTAGTTGGTTATGGTGCAGCCTATCCCTTGGCAGAAAACAATAGTGCTCCTAATCGTCAGCGGAATCGGCGGATTGAAATCGTGATTGATCCCCGATAAAGTGTGGATTCTGAATCAAATTTGCCACAAAGCATGAGAGTTGTTTTCTTCGGTACGCCCCAATTTGCGGTTCCCAGTTTGGAGCAGCTGCTCAATCATCCTGAGTTTGAAGTGGTAGCAGTGATTAGCCAACCCGATAAACGTCGCGGGCGGGGTAATCAGCTGACTGCTTCACCCGTTAAAACAGTGGCTTTGGCGCACCAGCTACCCGTTTGGCAACCCCAGCGGATTAAAAAAGATCCTGAAACATTAGAGCAACTAGCAGCTTTACAAGCCGATGCCTTTGTAGTGGTAGCTTATGGGCAAATTCTCTCTCAGCAGATTTTGGATATGCCCCGACTGGGATGTGTAAATGGGCATGGGTCTATTTTGCCTCGATACCGTGGGGCAGCTCCGATTCAGTGGTGCCTCTATCACGGTGAAGCTGAGACAGGCATTACTACCATGCTGATGGATGCGGGCATGGATACGGGGCCAATGCTACTCAAGGCTACGACTCCAATTGGGTTACTGGATACAGCCCAAACGCTAGCTACTCAGTTAGCAAAGTTGAGCGCGGATTTGTTAGTGGAAACCTTGCTGAAGCTAGAGCGCCAAGAAGTTGAACCCACCCCACAGGATGCCGAGGCTGCAACTTACGCTCCCCTGATTCAGAAGCAAGATTACTGGCTAGATTGGTCGCGCTCGGCGATCGCCCTGCATAATCAAATTCGTGGTTTCTTTCCCAACTGTGTGGCAAACTTCCGAGATACTGCCCTCAAGATTGAATCAACCCTGCCCTTAGGACCTGCCTACTGGGATCTGCTGCCCACTGAATTCCGTACCTTGGCAGCAAACTGGCCAGAGCTAAGTGCTCAGTTAAGTGCTCAGCAACTTTCTCCGGGGTCAGTCGTGCAAATTGCTAAAGGCTTGGGGCCGATTGTGCAAACGGGGGATGGTTTATTGTTGCTGCGAGACGTGAAATTAGCGGGAAAGCGATCGCAATCAGGCTGGGACTTTGCCAATGGTGCTCGCTTAGAAGTGGGGGAAGTCTTAGGCAACGGCCAAGAGTTTTGAGACTAAACCGACTGCTCGTAAAACTGACAAGCTTCACAAGGGCCTTCAGGATTGACCGCACAACGAATGAGTTCAGACTGAGCATTAAAGCGACAACTGACATCGCCCAGAACCCAGCGCCCTGCCACTAAACTTCTCTCTAGAGGGCGTGGCGCAGATTGGACATAAAGGGCGATCTTATGCAGTTGGTAACGGCCAGCTCTGAGCTGATAGCGATGATGACGCTCTAAAACCGCATAAGTTTTGCCGTCTAAATCCAAGTAAGAACCAGGCTGAGGAGACCAGTCAAGCTGGACATTGCCAATGGTTTGTTGTGGGTGGGTGAGAATCACCTCGGTGGATAAAGTAGGTTGCTCCATGAGTGTTGCTGTAATTCGACTGGGCTCCGGCTGACATTAGTAGAGATGCTAACGCATTTATCCCCAGCCACCTTTTGCAGTCTAAATTCCAGAGAGCACCTCAAAAAAAGCTAGCTCACCAAAGAAAAACTAAATTTTCGGTAACTTGACGATAAAGCTTGTTCCTTGGCCTTCACTACTTTGGACCTCAATCGTCCCTTTATGGGCTTCAACAATACTCTTGGCCAGAAATAATCCTAATCCCCATCCTGTTTTATCCTCTGCAGAGACGGTTCGGCGAAATTGTTGAAATAGGATGGATTGAGCCTCTGGGGCAATCGGATTGCCTTCATTGTGCAAGGTAAGGGTGATCAGCGTTTCACTTTGTTGGAGCGTGAGTGTAATCGGTGTGCTAGGGGCTCCATATTTCACCGCATTAATTGCTAAGTTTTCAATCACTCGCCGGATTTCTTTAGGGCTACATTTAGTCCTGACACCAGAATCCGAGACTATAACAAACCGATTGTCATAAGTGAAGTTCAAATCCTCCACTACGTCCTGGACTAGAATCTCTAAATTGCATTCTTCGAAGGCAAAGTTCAAACTCTGCCCTGCCCGTAAACGACTGGCATCGAGGAGATTTTGAATCATTGCGTCGAGGCGATCGATCGCAGTGATCATTCTCGCTGCCACATCAATGTGGGCGTCCCCCCGTTCCAGGCGGCGCAGAATCAACTGGGTTCCCATCTTGATGACATTGATGGGATTTTTGAGGTCGTGAGTTAGCGTCACCATAAACAGCTCTTGAACATCTCGTAGCGTCTGGGAAAATTGAGTCGCAGCGTCATTAACAGCTTGCTCAATAGAGCCAATAATGATGTCTCGTTCCCGTACACCTAGAGGTGCTTCTGCTTCTAAAACTTGAAAGATAACTTGACGGAGGATGTGATACTCAAGAATTAGCTGGCTCATGGAGTAGTCTGCGTACCCCGCCCGTTCGTGCCCATGCAGCTTGCCGATCCGAGTGCTCTCTACTTCGTCGGATGCAATGCGGTCAGGAGTTCTGTCGATTGTGGTTGAGAGTTCATCAGTCAGTTGGTCTAAGTAAAGGGGTAGCGAATTTCGCAAGACCAAAGAGTTTTGATGCATGGAGGCATTGACTTCATCACGCGCCCGCTTCTCCCATATCTGCATGATGCGTGGGGCATTTTGCTTAAGCTGTTCAGAGGCTTGGTTAGACATCGTTTTTGAGGCTTAGCAGGAGTGGAAGTAGAGACAAATTTCTAAAACGTGGACGTGAGCTGTGTTCTCCTAGATTTATTGCTTAGCTTCTAATGCTAAAACCCTTAATCCAAAAAAGTAATAAAGACAGCGTGCCGCGATCGCTTGGTTGCGCCATGCCATTTACTGAGTTACCTGGACGAGAAATTGCTCGAAGGTCTGGACAGAACGCAGGGCTATTTGAACCAGCGGCCAACCAACTAAGCAAATTAATCCTGCCCAGCGCAAGCTGATATCTAAGCCTTGACGAACAGCCAGAATCACAGTCAGCAAGCTCCAGAGGGCAAGGGCAAATTCTATGGGTGAGCCTAGCAAAGGAATCAGCGTCAAAAAATTAAATGCTTGCGGCGCATAGGCAAAGCCGATCGGAATCAACAATTCGCGGTAAGTCGGTTGGCTAGAGCGCAACCACTGGCCAAGCTGCCAGATCGTAGCCGTCCAGAAATAGTAACCTGCGACTACTGCGAGACCATCAATTAAGAGAGCTAAGCCTAGAATCGGCAGTGAGGCGCGATTTGTGATCAAAATAACGGCGCTGCCCAACATGTGCGACAAAGCCGCCAAAATCACGATCGCGCGAGCGATACTACGATTTCGGGATGTGTTTAAGGCGTTTTCATAGAACTCAGCATTCAAAGCGATCGCGTTCCAAAGAGTTTGAACTAAAGTCGCCTTGGTTTCTCGGTCTCTTATGTGTTCACTCACAATGTCTCCTATTACTGGTGATGCTACTACTGGTGATGGATGACAGCCTTGAGTAGGATACGGTACAAAATCAACTCATGTTCAACTTCGTAGGACGTCTACTTCTGTGGCTGCGGGGTGGTAGCCTCAAGCTATTGGCCTTGGCAGGTATTATCCTGCTGGTCTGGGGCACAGTTTCACCTGTGGGAACTCTGATTTGGTGGCTGAATGAAGGTGCAGAGACTTTAGGTTTTAGAAAAAGCTCGGCCAAGCGCTTACTTCCTAGCGATCGCGCTCAAGGTGCTCCTGGTAAGCCCATCAACTGCTACATCGTCTTTTTGACTGGGGTCGGAGACTTTTCCGCCAACCAGCTTACGCTTGGGGAAGAATATTTTCTCAATCAGCTAGATCAAGCTCATCCTGATTGCGTCACGGTACGAGACGTATTTCCTTACTCTGCCGCCAACGAAAGTTTGGGTGGCCGAAGGCTCTTAGCTCCTGTCTGGCGCTTTGCTGACAATGCTGACGGTTGGCTAAGAGCCGCTAATATGTTGATCCAAATTCGCAATTTGTGGCGCTTTGCCATTTCCGCAGACGATCGCTATGGCCCGTTGTACAACCAAGGCATTGCCACTGCAATCATCGATCGCATGAATGCGGCTCATCCCATCACGCCAGCAACTCAGCGACCCTTGAAAATAATTTTGATGAGTACGAGTGGTGGCACCCAGGTTTCTCTAGGAGCGGCTGAGTATCTGGACCAGTGGCTAGACACAAAAGTTTTGGTGGTTTCCGTAGGTGGCGTATTTTCGGGAACCGATGGCTTCGAGGCGGCGGAGCGAGTGTATCACCTGCAAGGCAAGCGAGACTGGGTTGAAGACATCGGCCAAGTTGTATTTCCCTCACGTTGGCCTTGGACAGTCGGTTCTCCATTTCACCAAGCCCAATGGCAAGGCCGCTACAGTGTCCATAACACCGGGCCTCACGACCATGATGGTCCCAAGGGTTACTTTGGAGAGGCGATCGCTCCCCCAGGACCAACCCAAAAGGCAGGGCAACCCAAATATGTGGATTTAACGCTACAGGTGGTAAATCAACTACCGATCTGGACGGACTCTCCAACTGACCAAAGCGCTCCGTAACAGGACTTTAATATCGATTGCGAAATTCTGGACTGGCTTTCATACTCAGGGAGAAGTCAATCCAAAATTCTGCTGCCATGTCATCACCACAGAAAATAGCCAGGCGGCGCTTAGCTGCTCGTCGCAACCTCTGGTTTGAACGAGTGATGGCAATTTTGGCGTCTGCTAATCTGCTGCTAGTGCTATTTGACGTGAGTTACGTACCGCTGCGGGATTTTTACCTGTTGCGCTTGCCTCGCCTAATTCCTCCTGCCGGAAACCTAACTAAGCTATATGACCCTATAAAAGGGATTGAACCGCATCGGGACACCCAAAATTACTTGCAGGCTGTCGCTGATTTAGAAGCGCAAGTGGAGAAAACGGGGATCAGTTCTCCGGAGGTCGAGCCTTACCTAGAGCAGTTGCGTAATCTCAGTACTGAAATGGTCGATACCGATCCCTTCCGAGTCGCTGACAAGAGTGGCACTCTGGAGAAAATCAAAAATCGGATGCGAGAACACATCTACGATCAGCGCCGTCGCGTTTCTTCTCGCCAATCCTTTAATCTTTTTTGGAGTCAAGACCATTTACTGCAGGCAGGATGGCGCGGTGAAATTGACTTCTTTAATCAAGAAATTCGTCCCTTAATTGCAACCAATTATTTTCGGCCCCTGGGGGAAACGGGAGATTTCGTCAGTTATTTTTGGCGCATTGATCTGCCTTTCGCGATCGTTTTCGGCGTGGAATTCTTAGCTCGGACTTTTTATATCAGCCGCCGCCATAAAGGTATCAGTTGGCTCGATGCTATGTTGTGGCGCTGGTATGACGTGTTTTTATGGTTACCTTTTTGGTTCTGGTTGCCCTCCTGGCGGTTGCTGCGGATTATTCCTGTGACTATTCGCCTGCATCAAGCCAAACTGGTTGACTTAGACTTTGTGATCGCTCAGATCAATCGTGGGTTCGTAGCCAACTTCGCCGAAGAATTAACGGAAGTGGTAGTGATCCGTGTGATTAACCAAATCCAGGGCTCAGTTCAGCGGGGTGAGGTGACACGCTGGTTATTTCGCTCACCCAGCGCCCGTGGTTACATCGACATCAACAACACCAATGAAGTAGAAGCGATCGCCACTCTGCTAGTCAAGCTGGTGGTGTATGAGGTGCTGCCGAAGATTCAACCTGACCTCGAAGCTATTCTGCGCCACAGCGTGGAGAGCGGACTCCGACAGTTGCCTCTCTACCAAGGCTTGCAACAAGTGCCGGGGGTGCGGGATTTGCCAACCCAACTTGCCGATCAAGTGGTTACCAATGTGACTCAAACCGCTTACCATGCTTTAGTCGCTGCTTTAGAAGACCCAGTTGGAGCGCAACTCTCTAGCCAGCTTGTACAACATTTCGCTGAAGCCCTAGGCTCAGAAGTGCAAAACCAGCAAACTCTACATAAAATTCAAGGGCTGCTCTCCGACCTCCTGGAAGAAGTGAAGGTGAACTACATTCAGCGCCTCTCGGAAGAAGACATGGAGGGTGTCCTAGAGCAAACTCATCAGCTCCATCAAATTGTTAAAAAGTAAAGGCTAAGAAATCATGCTTCAAAGCGCAATTTCCTAGAAAAATAGGTTCATCAATCTGCCTCAATGCAGACTTTCCAGGGTTGATCTAGGCCCATCTGCCTATTCCAAAATGGGTGCGCTAAACTATAATCATGTGGGTTTGGGGCTACCCAAATCTAAGCGGTGATTTCATGAAAGTAACTATTTCATGGGGAGTGGGTCGTCACCCACTTTTTTTATTGATAGGGTCTGTGATAAATCTCTACGAACTTGAGAATTTGTCAAAGTAGATCATTGTGTAGCTCCGCTTACACATCACCCCTGATAGTCCCACTTTATAAAGTATGGATGTACAGCAAGCCGAAATAGTCGCTGGAGCTTGACGAAGGAGATAAGACAATGGCTCACCCTTTGATCCCACAAATTATTGACATTGCAACGCCCGTTGCCGCAACTTTGGGATTAGATGTGGTTGGGGCTGTGTTTCACACAAATCAAAGCCCTCCGATTTTGCGCGTAGACATCCGCAACCTCCAGGAAGACACTGGACTGGAGGACTGTGAACGGATGAGCCGTGCCCTAGAAGCGGCTTTAGATCTAGCTGATATTATTCCCGATACCTATGTACTGGAAATTTCCAGTCCTGGTATTTCTCGGTCGCTTACCAGCGATCGCGAGTTCATTTCATTTAAAGGGTTTGCTGTGGTTGTCAGCACTTCAGAGCCTTACGAAGGAAAAAAAGAGTGGCAAGGACTACTGGTGCGGCGCGATGACACGGCTGTTTACATCAACCAAAAAGGGCGAGCGATCGCTATTCCTCAAGCTTTGGTGACTAGAGTGCAACTCGATGAGCAACGTTAGCCCTGGCTACTAGTGATGGGTTTATCGACAAACCAACACGAGCTAATCAGCGTAGTAAGCGGTTTCTAACTTGAGCAAATTGCCAAATGAGGCCATCCCTATCTAGCCAGCGTTAATTCCTGACGACTCACTGCTTCATTTAATCTTTCAAAACTATGGAGGTGTTACTGATATGTCAATGGTTCCTCTGCCTGGACTCAAAGTCATGATTGATAGTATTAGCCAGGAGCGTAATCTGCCGAAGCATGCTGTGCAAGCAGCATTGCGTGAAGCGCTCCTCAAAGGCTATGAGCGCTATCGACGGACTCAGCGCCTCGATCACGTCAATTTTGATGAAGAATACTTTGACAATTTTGAGGTAGAGCTTGATCCCGAAGAAGAAGGATTTCGCATTTTATCTACCAAGACGATTGTCGAAGCAGTGAATAATGCCGACCACCAAATTGCCTTAGAAGAAGTGCAAGAAGTGGCTGCCGAAGCTCAACTGGGTGACACCGTGATTTTAGATGTCACCCCTGACCAAGGAGAGTTTGGTCGGATGGCTGCCATTCAAACCAAGCAAGTACTGGCCCAAAAACTCCGGGATCAACAGCGCAAGTTAGTCCAAGAAGAGTTTCAAGAATTAGAGAGCACAGTACTACAAGCCAGAGTGCTACGGTTCGAGCGTCAATCTGTGATCATGGCGGTCAGCAGTGGGTTTGGTCAGCCAGAGGTAGAAGCTGAATTACCCAAGCGAGAGCAATTGCCCAACGATAACTATCGGGCTAACGCCACATTCAAGGTTTACCTGAAGCGAGTTTCTGAAGGCTCACATCGGGGGCCGCAGCTGCTCGTATCTAGAGCTGACGCAGGCTTAGTGGTGTATCTGTTTGCTAACGAAGTCCCAGAGATTGAAGATGAAGTCGTACGTATTGTTGCCGTAGCCAGAGAAGCTAATCCACCTTCTCGCTATGTTGGCCCGCGTACCAAAATTGCTGTCGACACCTTAGAGCGTGATGTAGACCCAGTAGGCGCTTGCATTGGGGCTAGAGGTTCTCGGATTCAAGTCGTGGTGAACGAGCTACGTGGCGAAAAAATTGATGTAATTCGCTGGTCTCCTGACCCATCAACTTACATTGCCAATGCTCTTAGCCCAGCCCGTGTGGATGAAGTGCGCTTAGTTGATCCCGAAGAGCGCCAAGCCCACGTTCTGGTAGCCGAAGACCAGCTCAGTCTTGCCATCGGTAAGGAAGGGCAAAACGTGCGTTTAGCAGCACGTCTGACAGGTTGGAAAATTGACATCAAAGATATTGCCAAGTACGACTACGAAGCTGAGAACCGCAAGATTGAGGCTTTAGCAGAAGCACGTCAGAGATCTAGGCCAGTTGAGTATGAGGAAGACTACGACGAAGAGTACGACGAAGAGTACTTGGAAGAAGATTATGCAAACTCTCCTGTCGAAGTGGAAGCCGATGAGGATGAGGACTTAGCAACTTCTGAGACAGATGAAGCCCAGCCTGTTACTGAATAGCTTTGTCATCCAGTAGTTCCTAACTAGGTAACTACGCCAGCCAAGGATGAGGGCATCAATAACCATCAATAGCAATGACTGGTGAATGACACGATGAAGCCTAACTACCGTCGGTGCGCTAGTTGTCGGAAGCTGGCTTCCAAACAGGATTTCTGGCGCATTGTGCGGGTGCATTCCTCGCAAACGGTACAATTAGATCAGGGCATGGGGCGCTCTGCTTACCTGTGTCCTGAGGTTAGTTGCTTGCAAGCCGCCCAGAAGAAAAATCGATTAGGGCGATCGCTGAAAGCTTCAGTACCACCCGATTTGTACCAAACCTTAGAGCAGCGTTTGGCAAAAGCAAGGGCAGTCGATGGACTAAAACCAGATCGCGCTCTAGAATGAGAGAGTGGCAAATCCTCACTCTCTGAATAGGATTTAGCATGAATGTTGAGCTTGTAGGAGCATAATGACGGTATATTCTGGAATTGACAATCAAAATACAGGGGTAAAAAACTCTTGTCAGCAGCTAGGTGATCACCAAACGCAGGTTGTAGTCTACCTGCTGAGTTTGGTTCGGGAAAGTTAACACCAGGCGAGGATTAGTCAAAACCAGTATTTACAGGTTAATGAGGTTGCCCGGAAAGCAGCACTAAGTGGCATCTCAACCGCCTGCAAACCTACAAAGATTCATGCAAGACTTTAAACAAGAAAGCTGGTTACAAGCTAGAAATAGCTGTTTGTCTTCTGGAAAACACTCTCACAGCAGAGTGCAACTTTTCTCGTTTAAAGTTAAAAGAGAAAACGACGTTTAAGATTCTAATGCGTCAGCAGATCAACCACTTGTAGTTAGTTTGCAAAACAGTAGGCCACTATGTAACACATTCAAGAGGGAAGAGTGGATGAATAACGGCAAAGTCAGAATTTACGAGCTATCAAAGGAACTAAATTTGGATAACAGGGATATACTAGCCGTTTGCGAACAGCTAAATATTTCAGTTAAGAGCCATAGCAGCACGATTACAGAAGGTGAGGCTGAGCGCATCCGTGCTGCTGCCGAGAAATATACAGCGACCCACTCCTCTCCTCCAAAGCCAGCTACAGTCAGTCACGGTACGGGTGCCCAAGCCCGCGAAGCTGCCCAAGCTGCTGGCAGGAAGCCACAGATTTTAGAAATTCGTAGACCCAAAACGATTAGTCCCAATCAGCAGTCTGCCGACGATGGGAATGAACCCATTCCTCAAGCAGCTAAACCTAATCCTCAACCTCCTATTAATCAACCCTTGCAAACTCCTGTCAAACCAGCGGCCCCGAGTCGTCCAGCCCGCTCTGCACCCTCTGCCCCTGAAAGTGCAGCTCCCGCTGTTTCTATTCCCAATTCTCCTAGTTCCGAGACTCCTGTTGAAGTAGCTTCACCTGCTAGTGAGCCCGAAAAGCCTCAAGTTAAGCGGCCTCCTAGCATCACAGAAGAACCTGCTCCTCGACCCAGAGTGAGTCACCAACCGACTATTCAGCCACAACAATTGGTGGCACCGCCCTCTAGACCCGCCCCTCCTACAGCAAATCGCGCTCAAGCGAATCCTGCTAATCGTGTCGTCTTAAAGCGCGATCGCCCTGAGCGTCCTGAAGGGGGTACATCATCACCAAGTAGCCCTTCAGAGCCTAGAGTTGGCCAACCGCCCTCCGAAAGACGTTTCGACGCTCCGGCACGCCAGCGCGATCGCCCCGCTGCTGCTGGCTCGGACAGTGATGAGCGGCGTCCTCAGCCTGTGACTGAGCTGAGACGTCCTGCCAGCCCTGCTAGACCTGTACGTCCCACTGCTCCCCGCGAAGGCCAGCCTGGTGCTTCCGGCGATCGCGCTGGTGGCCACCAGGGGGAACGCTCAGAAGCGGCTGTGGGAGCAGGCCCAATCGATGAGCTGCGCCGACCCACTCTACCGCGCAATCTGAAGAAAGGTAAGAGTTGGGAAGAAGAAGAAGAGGAAAACGCAGAAAACGCGAAGGCTAAGGCTGGGCCAAAAGCTAAGCGGCGGCTCCAGCCTGTTCTCGATGACGAGGACATTGAAATTGAAGACCTCGACATTGACAGCATTGATGAAGAAGAGGAATTTGATGACGGCGAGGATGCTCCTGTTCAAGTGAGTCTCTCTCTAGCACGTCCTGCTAAGCCTAAATCTCGTCCAGGCCAAGCTAGACCTGTGGCTGCTGCCCCAGCTGCCCCGAAGAGTAGAAAGTCAAACAGCCCTCGCGATCGCCGGGAACGTCGGGAGCAGGAAGCCAAAGTTGAGCGCCCCACCAAGATCACGCTGACGACCGGGTTAACGGTGCAGGAGCTGGCCTCACTTCTAGCGGTCCCAGAAACAGAAATCATCAGAGCTTTGTTCTTCAAAGGTATTGCTGCCAATATCAACCAAACCCTTGACGTTCCCACCGCGAGCATGATTGCTCAAGAGATGGAAGTGGAAGTCGAGATGGCAGAGAAAGAGGCAGAAGCTCGGAAAGTTACCGAGATGCTAGATGCAGCAGATTTGGAACTTTTGCAGCGTCGTCCTCCAGTGGTTACGATCATGGGTCACGTAGACCACGGAAAAACCACCTTGCTCGACTCGATCCGCAAAACCAAAGTGGCTCAGGGAGAGGCAGGAGGCATTACCCAACATATTGGTGCCTACCACGTTGACGTTCCTCACGAAGGTGATGTGCAGCAGGTTGTCTTCTTAGATACGCCAGGTCACGAAGCCTTTACCGCCATGCGAGCACGGGGTACGAGAGTCACTGATATCGCCATCCTGGTAGTTGCTGCGGATGATGGTGTTCGACCTCAAACGATTGAGGCTATCAGCCACGCCAAGGCGGCAGAAGTGCCTATTATCGTAGCCATCAACAAGATTGACAAAGAAGGCGCTCAGCTCGATCGCGTCAAGAACGAGTTGATGAACTATAACCTCGTACCGGAAGAGTACGGTGGTGACACCATCATGGTCCCAGTCAGTGCGATTAAAGGGGAAAATCTAGATACCTTGCTAGAAATGATTCTGCTGGTGTCAGAAGTAGAAGATCTCTACGCAAACCCAGATCGACCTGCTAAGGGAACAGTCATCGAAGCTCACCTCGACAAAGCTCGTGGTCCTGTTGCTTCTATGTTGGTCCAGAACGGTACCCTTCGTGTGGGCGATACCATCGTCGCAGGCTCAGCCTTGGGCAAAGTACGAGCAATGGTAGACGATCGTGGTCAGCGAGTCGAGGCAGCGGGTCCATCCTTTGCAGTGGAAATTTTAGGTCTAGGCGACGTTCCCGCTGCTGGTGATGAATTTGAAGTCTTCCAAGATGAGAAAGAAGCAAGAGCGGTAGCTTCGGCTAAAACCGATCAGCAACGTCAATCTCGTCTACAGCAGCAAGCGCTTGGTGCTCGTCGGATCACCCTCAACTCCTTGTCAGCTAAGGCTCAAGAAGGCGAATTGAAGGAACTCAACCTGATTCTAAAGGCGGATGTGCAAGGGTCTGTAGAAGCAATTCTGGGATCACTGCAACAACTGCCTCAAAATGAAGTGCAGGTCCGGGTGCTGTTGTCTGCGCCGGGAGAGGTCACAGAGACTGACGTTGATCTGGCGTCAGCTAGTTCTGCCGTGATTATTGGGTTCAACACTACCCTGGCTAGCGGTGCGAGACAAGCTGCTGATGCAGCGGGTGTTGATATTCGTGAATACAACATTATCTATAAGCTCTTGGATGACATTCAAGGAGCAATGGAAGGTCTCCTAGAACCAGAAATGGTCGAAGAACCGCTGGGTCAGGTAGAAGTTCGGGCTGTCTTCCCAGTTGGTCGAGGTGCAGTAGCAGGTTGCTATGTCCTCTCTGGTAAGGCAATTCGTAACTGTAATGCGCGGGTTCGCCGAGGCAGCAACGTCATTCACGAGGGCATCCTAGACTCGCTCAAGCGGATGAAGGAAGACGCCAAGGAAGTCAATGCTGGCTATGAGTGCGGTGTTGGCATGAGCAGCTTCCATGATTGGGTTGAAGGGGACATCATTGAAACCTTCCGAATGGTAACGAAGCGCCGGACCTTGTCAGCTAGCTAAAAATCGAACTAGATAGATTTGTCGGTTTCCCTTAAGGCACCACAACTCTATCTAACTTATCTAATGGAATGAGAGGAGAGCGTTCTAGCTGTTTCCTCTCATTTTTTTATGGTTTCTCGAGATTGAAGGATCTCTCCCTTATACTGAGGCTGGATTATGCACTATTTCAGCTAATTGCTATGCGCTCTTCTTGGTCAGAGCCTTATTTGTGGGTTCATGCTGCTGGAGCGGCAGTGTTGCCTATTTTTTTGGAACTTTGCCTACTGGGATATGCCGTTGGAGATCCCATCCTGCCTGCTGGGCTCGAAGTTGGCTTAGTTGCAGTTATTGGCATTGCTCCCCTGCTGTGGATGCAGTTGTTCTGCCCGTTCTACATTTTCAGTCTTATGGTATTCGCGCTGAAACCAGAGAGCTTAACTGTGGAGCAGCGCCGAATTCTCAGCTTATTTAAGATGCAAGAAAGCCGAGTTCTGGCAACAGTCACGCCAGTGTTCTTGGTAGGTGTCCTATGGCAACTCTATCGAGTCGCACCTGTAGCCGCCACTGTTGCACCGTTTTCGGCAGGATGGCGAGTTCTAGGTTTACTGATCGCTGCGATCGCTTTTTTGGCTTGCAACCTCTTTTTGCAGGTATCAGTTAGCGTTGCTCGGATACTGCTACTCAGTAATGCCGAGGTCGCTGCTACCGAACCCTTTCCTGCTGACAAAATCCGACAAAATTTTACGATTCCTGGCATCCAGGTTAATCAAATTTTGCCCCCTGTTTTGCCAGAAGTTGGGTCCTAAGTGAGTGCAGTAGGTGTTACAACTACTATGCCTATAGCAGAATCAGCAGGTTCCAGTTCTAGCTCTACAGAAGGAAATGAGGTTTAAGCCCCTCAAGCGAGGGGAGATAGTGTTGTTTGCAGCACACCTCTAGGAGGTGACTTCGCTATCCTAAGAAAAGGGCGAAGATCAAAGCTCTATTCGTCTGAGTTCTGCTGTGTTTATAGCTTTTTTTGAGGTATTTATGGCTAATTCTGCCTTTTCCTTTGGTGACCTATCCGGTCCAAGTGCGGCTGCTAATAGTCTCTCTAGCCACTTCTCTGCAGATCCAGAAATTTGGTCGAATCTGAAGCAAGCGATCGCCACTAGCTCCGGGTTTCAGCGTTGGCAGCTAGAAGGCAAGACCGATGAAAACCTAGACGCTCTGAGCCTAGACCATCGAGTTCAGCGTTATCTACGCGAAACCTTAGAAACGTTAGCTTACTAAATGCTTAAAACAAGCGGCCTCGATTTAGCAAGTTTTCGAGGCGATCGCTGAGACGGCTCAGTTGACGGTAGGCTCCCACTAGGCGATCGCCTTCGACTTCAACTTCTTGAGTTGGATAATTTTGCAGCACTTCCATCAATGTCAGCTTGCCATCAGGACTAGCAGAGAGAGTTAGGGCGGCCCGAAGCGCTTGCCGATTTGCTTGATTGGAAGGAGTATGAATTGCTGGGCTAATCTGATCCAGCACAGCATTGCCTGCCCAACTGTTTAATACTCGATCGAGTAGTCGGGGATTGACCTTAACTACTTGAGTTAAAGGCTGACGAATGTCTTCTGGACTTTTTCCGGCTAGCTTCAAATAAGTAGCTAAAGCCGGGGAAGGAGTGCCTGTCTCTGTCAGCCTCGTTAATTCTTGAACAGAAATTTTTTCTCTTAAAATTTTGTACTTCAGTACTACTTGTTCGGCGGCGATCGCGTTAGAGCTACTGAGCAATATTCCAGCGGTGATGCCCACTGCTAGCGCCCGTCGCAACTTTAGAATGGGTGATTTCATGAGGAATCTCAGTGTGTCTATGGGCTTCTACGTAAAATGACAGTGAATCAGACCAATTAGTTTCGATTAAAGCCGTAAAAATTCTATATTTTGTAATAGTAATTCGTTAATCTAAATTCTATTAGAGGATTACGTTTACTTAACTTCACAATATACTGATTAGCCGCTAAATTGAGGGCGTTTCAGCTTAGCTCAAGGGCTGATGCAAATAATAATTTTCTATAGGGCATTCAGTTAATTCCACCCTCCGGATGTGGCGAAAAGGAGGGAACTCTAGTGAAGAACTGCTTGTCGTTTAGTACAATCGACCGATTTTAATCCTAAAATTTTGAGGAATTTCCTCAACTGACAGGTATCTTTTTGGAGGAGTTAGAGGCGGCTGGCAAGTTCCAGAGCCCTTTGCTGCCCTTTAAAGCTCTATTTAATAGAGTCAGGTTTACCTTTGCTCCCTGTCCTTACCCATCTTCCCTTACCCACAGTGAGATCGTTTGAGAGCGACAATGATGACACATCAGGGGTCTCTGATTCAGCAACCTATTATCAATAAGATGTATACCACTGCAAAAGCGATCGCCCCCCTCCAGGTTGGCCTCACGGCTTTGTTGCTGTGGGTTGGCGGTACAGTAATTCTGCCCGCCGGAGCTAACAACGCTACTCCTTCGAGCCATACCACCACAACGGCGCTGCAAGTTGCCCAAATTCCTGCCGGAGCCACTGTCCTCTACGTCAATTCCGCCTTGGGAACGGATGATGCGGGTGCAGGTAGTAGCGAAGGGGCACCTTACCGCAGCATTACTTACGCTCTGAAACAAGCTAAGTCCAATACTGTCATTCAGCTAGCGCCTGGTAGCTATACCAAAGATACAGGGGAAGTTTTTCCCCTGGTCGTGAAACCAGACGTCATCTTGCGAGGAGATGAAGCCAATAAGGGACAAACCGTGCTTGTGATTGGCAGTGGTCCTTACGTCAGTCCTACTTTTGCCTCCCAAAACGTTACGATTCGGGCTGATAAGGACAGTGAAGTTCGCGGCCTCACTGTGACTAATCCTATGACTCGAGGAACGGCGCTTTGGGTAGAATCCAGCAATCCTGAAATCAGAAATAATACCTTCTCCAATAGCCTCCGGGATGGCATTTTTGTCACAGGTACTGGAGCGCCCACGATCGCAGACAATGTTTTTACTCAAAATAAAGGTAATGGCGTTTCTCTCGCCCGCGCTGCTCAGGGTGAAATTCGAGGTAACCTGTTCCAAGCTACAGGATTTGGCATTGCGATCGGTGGCACCTCTGCTCCGACCCTAGAGGGCAACCAAGTGATTCAAAACACAGACGGCATCGTCGTTTCGGATTCCGCTCGTCCTGTGTTACGAGATAACGTGATTGAGAACAACACCAGAGATGGTGTGGTTGCCATTACCAATGCTCAGCCCAACCTCGGTACTGCAGAGAATCCCGGTAGCAACACCATTCAGAATAACGGTCGCTACGATTTGTACAATGCCACTCGTGGCAACACAATTGTGGCTGTAGGTAATCAAATTAATCCACAGCGGATTTCTGGCCCTGTAGATTTTGTTGCGGCTGATGTTACCCCTCCAGGCGGGTCAACAGTTTCACAATTTAAAGATGTACAAGGCCACTGGGCTCAAGCTTTT
Source organism: Trichocoleus sp. FACHB-46 (assembly GCF_014695385.1). Classification (NCBI taxonomy): domain Bacteria; kingdom Bacillati; phylum Cyanobacteriota; class Cyanophyceae; order Leptolyngbyales; family Trichocoleusaceae; genus Trichocoleus; species Trichocoleus sp. FACHB-46. The sequence goes on from NZ_JACJOD010000013.1 coordinate 562,052, forward strand.
ATTGAAGCGCTAGCGGCACGAAATATTATTAGTGGCTTCCCGGATGGTACTTATCGGCCATCTACGCCAGTCACACGCGCTCAGTTTGCCGCCATCATTAACAAAGCTTTTACCCCTTCTGCTCAGCGCTCTAGTATCAACTTTATAGATGTGGGTCAAAGTTTCTGGGGCTACCAAGCGATTCAAACCGCTTATCGGGGTGGATTTTTGGCAGGTTACCCAGGGGGTGTATTCTTGCCAGACCAACAGATCCCTAGAGTGCAAGTTCTGGTCTCTTTAGCAAATGGGCTAGGATACAGCGCTACTAACACCAGCGCTTTAACTCGGTATTACACGGATGCTGCTCAAATTCCTAGCTATGCGATCGCACCTGTAACAGCGGCGACCCAACGCAGCATCGTCATCAACTACCCAACGCTCAATCAGTTGAGTCCCAATCGGGAAGCGACACGAGCTGAAGTTGCGGCTTTTGTCTATCAAGCCCTTGTAAATGCAGGCAAAGTTGATCCTATTACTTCTCCTTATGTGGTGAGTGGGTCTCAACCGTAATAGCTGCAAAACTAAGTTTCAAGCATAAAGTGCCAGTTCTCTTATGGGCAGAGCTGGCACTTTATACATTTATTCACGGGGATTTATGGTTAGGGTCTCTATATCGGCTGACCCCATTTCAACATCCTCATTTTGACAGATATTTTCAGAGAATCTTAATTTCGTAATGTTTTCTTTGTATTTCTGTTGCTCAGGATTTGTGAACTTTAATTAACGAAAAACTCATACATTTTGCATTCTTTTAAGGCTCAGACAAGAAATTTGTAGTGTGTTGAAGGTAGATTTTAACAATTGAAAATTTCAAACCATTCGCTGGCAGCTCAGGGTTTTCGGCTAGCTCTTTGCTCTAGGCGGAACAACCCAACCATGAGAGCGATGACAACAAGCTGAACGGCCAAGTTGGGTAAAGCTGCTTCTATATCTCGTCCTGCCAGAATTTGTAGGAAGAAGATAAAGGCTCCGATCGCGCCAGAAGCTCCAAAAGTAACGTAAATAAACTGTCTGACCCCTCGGTAAGGTGTTTTGAGTTCCGCTCTCAAGCGAGCATATTTCTCGGGACTCAGTTTCCGAGGATTACTATTCTGGTTACTGCGCTTTTCAGAAGCGGGCTCTCTCATGATTTTTGTCTGACACAACCAGATTTAATCTTGACACGGTTGGAATCATGTCTGCTTGGGAGTAAAGTAAGCTATACAGGTTTACGTTGAACCTGCTATAATGATCAACTGTTCATGCCGATGTGGCTCAGTGGTAGAGCACTCGATTCGTAATCGAGCGGTCGCGGGTTCAAATCCCGCCATCGGCTTTTGTAGGTTCGCATCCATACGACAGTAGAACGGAGTGCTTAAGATTTAGCGATCGCCGCAACTTAGCACCAACGCAGTTCCACAGCTAGTAGGATGCCAAGCTGTATCCGCTAACACCTCCAATGAATATCGCCCTGAGTTCATGAGAGGGTTGAGACGAAAGTTCCGAATATGTAGCGTTGAGGATTGCAGAGGATTTACGGCTTTTGGGTATAGATCTTTACGGACTGAGTCTTTTTCTTACATACTGAAACGTAATTCGTAGCAATACTGACCAGTTTGCTAATTTGAGTGTGTAGTCCCGTGTTGAGTGATCGCTACTATGTTGCTAGATGCGGATGATTCCAGTGAAGGAATTAGCAGGTTAGAGCTAGAGCGCTTTTGGGGTAAAGAGTTGACAGGGCTAACGATCGCCCAGCGCAGAGTCGTGATCGAGCTTTACCGGAAGTCTAAGTACCAAGTAGTTTCCGCGATCGAAATTGAAGCACAAATGAATCAAGCTTCGTCCTCTCAGCCTGAACCGATTGAGGCAGCTGCCTCAAAGCTGGCCTAACTCCTCATCCTTCCCGGTAAGCGTTTGCAGAGATGCAACCTATAAGTAAATACGTCAGCAGACCCAAGAAAAAATAATCTCTGCCTAAGGATTATTTGTGTTTTAGAGTACAGCCCACTTAAAAACTTTAAACAAAGATAAATATTAAGTGTTTCTCGGGTGACTCATGCTGCCTCTAGTCCTTTCTCATGAGCTAGTGCATCCCTTTAAGTTTTGGTATGACGACGAACTTCGCGACGGAATGTGTTCAGGGAAGGAGTTATACCAACTAATGGAAAAATTTGGAGCTGATGGCCGACAAAAAGCCTTTAGTTTAGCAGTGCGTTTAGCAGAGCAAGGCAACCAAGTGAGTGTGACTTGTATGCGGGCTGAATACTGCGTGTGGATTAGCCTCAGAAGTGCCAGACCACAGACCCAGAGAACTCAACTTGCCGTAGCAGCTTAGTTTAACGACTTAAATAAGCTGGCTCCTCTCAGGAAGGTGTAACCAACGTTAGAGGCTATGACTGATTGAGCTGTTTAGGCTGAAGAGAGTAGCTTGATGGGCGGAACTACCGATGCGAAGAAACTCTATAACCACAGTTTTGGTGTTGGGCTTGTTGTTGGTAACTTTATTTGCTCCGTTTTCAGCCTTGGCTTTGTTAATGTTGTTTGTCTTTGTCTCTGTCGTAGGGTCGATGGTCTGGACCCTGGTGAGAACTCTGGTGCAAGGAGACGCCTAAGCGATCGCCCTGTCTAAAAACTTGCCTTACCTGCAAGCTTTAAACCTATGGAATCATGTCAGCTCAGTGCTTACCAGTTATGAGTCTGGTAGTGCATGGGTAGAATTTTTTGCTGTTTCGCTTCAGCACAGCAACTAGGATCTATTGAGCTGAACGAACAATATTGAGCGGTTTTCGTCTCAAGTCGTAGAGCCAGGAGATTGCAGAGGTGCCCTGCTCGAATGTAAACTTTTGTCTAGGGCCTTGGTGTCTGTTACGACAGTTGCACTACAGATCTAGCGATCGCTCATTTACTTCTGCCTTGGGTTGAATTCTGAATTAATTGACTGCTTGTGAGGAGCATTCTGTCCTTAAACTTTGACTCGCTTCAGGGTTGCAAACGACAGAGTGAACGAAGGCTGTTGGACTAAAGCGATCAGCTCAGAACTTTCTTGGAAATAGTTGATTATTCATGAAGTATTGGCGGGAAACACTGGCAGTTGCCCAGCGGATTTTGCTGGAACTGGTGCGGCGACAACGCAGCTTAATTTGCTGGAGTATCTTTCCAGTCTCAATTTTGCTAATCAACGGTTTAATCTTAGCGGAACGCACCCAGCTCTCCAATGCTCAGGCATTTGAAGCCGCTGCCCCTTTAACTTTGGTGGGAGCTGCGCTATTTTTTAGTTGCTTAGGCGGGAGCATTGCTACTGTCGTTGCCGAGCGAGAGCAACAAACTCTTAAGCGTTTGGCTATTTCTCCGCTCAGCGGCACTTCTTATTTTTTAGGAATTTTCTTGGCTTACAGCTTAATTGGTCTTGGTCAGACTCTGCTGGTCTATTTCGTGGCAGCTTTTGCGGGCGCTCAGTTTCAAGGGTCGCTCTGGTTGGGTGGACTAGTTATTCTGCTTAGCATCATGACTTATGTCGGGGGTGGGTTCTGCCTAGGCACTCAGTTTGCCCGCCGCACCGAAGATGTGAATGCCCTTGTGTCTGCCTTTGGCGTGCCTTTGCTAATTCTGGGTGGTGCCTTTATCCCCATTAGTTTTTTCCCAGAAATATTGCTAGATATCGCCCAATTCAATCCGATTTACCACATGAATGAGGCGCTGTTTGGAGTAGCAGCGGATGGCAAGGGTTTAGAGGCGATCGCCCCTCACTTTCGCGTGTTAGTGGCTTGTGCGGGAGTCATGGTGGCTGGGGGGTGGCTCTCCTACCGACGCATGTTGCAGATGGAAAGGAGACTGTAACGCCAGTGTTGCAAATTGACAACCTTACCAAACAATACGGTCAGCGGCAGGTGCTACAGGGTTTGAGCCTGCATATCCGACCGGGAGAAATTTACGGCTTGCTTGGTCCTAACGGAGCAGGCAAAACCACAACGATCAATATTCTGTGCAACTTGCTCAGAGCCGACAGCGGGACGATTCGGGTTAGTGGTCATCTAGTTTCGGAAGCCACGAAGCCATTGATTGGCGTGGCTCCGCAAGAGAGTTTGCTGTACAAGAGCTTAACTTGCGAGGAAAATCTCAAGTTCTTTGCTCAAATCTATGGCTTGTCAGGCAAAATGCGATCGCAACGGGTGCAGCATTGTTTGGCAGCAGTAGGACTCGCCGATCGCGCCAAAAGCCCCGCAGAAACCTTGAGCGGTGGAATGCAACGGCGGTTGAGTATGGCGATCGCTTTAGTTCATCAACCTAAATTAGTTGTACTAGACGAACCTACTACTGGGCTAGATATTGAAGCTCGCTACGAAATTTGGGACTTGATTCGGCAGTTGCAAACGCAGGGCATCACAGTGCTACTGACGACACATCTGCTCGATGAGGCGGAGCGCCTTTGTCAGCGCATCGGTATTCTGAAGCAAGGCCGTTTGTTGGCTGAAGGCAGCTTAAGCGAGCTACGGCAACTGATTCCAGCGCAAGAGATTGTGCTGGTACAAACTCCGGAAGAGGAGTTGGCGATCGCACGAGCCGCACAACTCGGTTTTACCAAGCGTCGTTATGGTCGAGACTTGGCTTTCTGGTTGCCGCAAGCGCTAGAGCTGAAAGAAATTCTGGCCCACTTTGATGGCATTCCCCTTGACTCGATTGCCCGTCAGCCAGTGCGTTTAGAGCATATTTATGTAGAAGTGACGCAAAACCAAGGACAAGGACTGGCTGAAGTGCCACAACCCAATCTATTGATTCAAGCCTAAGCGGCTCAAATGCGATCGCGCTCAGCCCTTCATGGACTAGAGGTGGCGCGAAACAGCCTCAAGATTTCCCTTTAATCATTCACCCGACGGAAAAACTAAGGTATGTAAAATTAAGGGGAGCTAAGCCAGTGCCCCCTTTGGACTTGATACGTTTGAACTAACTAGCGCATCAGCTCAGTTCCAGACACCTATCCTTTCAGACCTCTGGCTATAAGCACAACCTATGAACTCTGAGCTTGATCCTAAATCGTCTCAGTTGGCAGCCCAGCCTCAAACTTCACCGCTGATGGTGAAGCAGGGATGGCTTAGAAGAGTCAGTAAGCGTCTGAGCATTGGCCAAAAAATTAGCTACGGATATGCGATCGCGCTGGGGGTCGCAGTAATCGGTACTACCGCTGGTTTTGTCGTTGGCGATCGCTTCCAGCATGCTGCTTTAGAACGTCACAATCGGGCCGAAGAAGAAGTTCGGTTGCTCCACCGCCTGCAAGCCAGTATTCTTCAAGCTCGGACTCATCAACAGCAATTAATCCCTTTAACAGAAGATTTGCCTGCACTGCGGGATGAATACGAGCACTTTCTGGTTCACGCGGCTGAAATCAAGCGGCTCTGGGCTAGTGTAGCAACTCATGCTCAGCAGCTCGAATATCAAGCTGATGGCCATCAAGAAGGAATTCCAGAACTATTAGAAACTTATCAAGGCGTACCAGAAGCTTATTTTCAACAAGCGAATCAGCTACTAGAAGCGACGACTCAAGCCAATGTCTCGCCAGCACAGCTTCAAGCTTTACAGCAACAGCTTTTGAGCTTTACTAATAGCGCGATCGCCTTACGGTTTGATGGAGTCTCCGACGACTTAGTGGACATCATCAACACCTCTTATGAAGAAGCAAGTCAGGCGAAAGCAACTCTGCTTTCCTGGGAAACTATTCGCATTCAGATTATTGCTGCCAGCATCCTTCTGTCTAGTTTGATTGGGGGTCTGCTGGCCTTCTATACCAGTCGAGCGATTACTAAGCCCATTAAATGGGTGACCACAGTAGCACAGCGGACGGTCCAAACCTCTAACTTCGACCTCCAAGCTCCCGTTACCACTGAGGATGAAATTGGCATTCTCGCAGCTTCCTTCAATCAACTCACACAAAGAGTAAAGATGTTGTTGGAAGAACAGCAGGCAGCGGCGTTGCAACAGCAGCAAATGCAAGAGACGCAACTGATCCAGAGTGAAAAGATGTCAAGCTTGGGCCGTATGGTGGCGGGGGTGGCCCATGAGATTAACAATCCGGTTAATTTTATCTATGGCAACTTAGAGCATGCCAACACTTATGTGGATGATCTGCTGGCACTAATCGACACCTATCGACGTGAAGTACCGCAGCCGCCTTCAGCCGTGCAAGCTCAGACCGAGGAGATTGACTTAGAGTTTTTGCAAGAAGATCTGCCCAAGCTGCTGCAATCGATGAAGATGGGGTCTGACCGAGTGCGGCAAATCGTCCTAAGCCTGAAAAACTTTTCTCGCTTGGACGAATCAGAAGTGCATGCGGTGGATCTGCACGCCTGTCTGGACAGCACGCTATTGATCTTGGGTAGCCGCATCAAAAAGGGAATTACCGTCACGCGCAACTACGGAGCAGTGCTCAACATTGAAGGTTACAGCGGCCTCCTCTACCAAGTATTCATGAATCTGCTGAGTAATGCGATCGATGCTTTGGAAGAGCAAACTGACACAAATAGCCCCAAACAGCTCATCATTACAACCGAGCAAACCGACCCCAATTGGGTTGTCATTCGCTTTCAAGATAACGGCTCTGGTATCGACGCTGAAACCCAACATAAAATCTTTGAGGCCTTCTTTACGACTAAGCCGCGTGGCGTAGGCACCGGGCTAGGACTCTCGATCAGCCGCCAAATTGTGGAAGAAAAACATCACGGCCAGTTGACCTGTTGTTCGGAGATGGAACAGGGGACAACCTTTGTGATCACGTTACCTGTAAAGCTCAGTAATTCTTTACCTAAGACGACAGCAAAAAGCGATCGCCCCAAACCCGCATTCTTAACTTAAAACCTCAAATTAGTCCTCAAACTAAAAATTCATGTAGCCTAAATTTGACAACTGCACTGAGCTACTAGCTGGCTTCAAGCAGTTTGTGGCCATGAATGAGATGAGACCTATGCAGCAACGATGGAAATGGTACGGCTTGGCTTTGCAACTATTAGCTCTGAGCCTCGCTCGTCCTGTCTGGGCAGAAACAGTTAACCTTACCTTGCTGCATCTCAACGATGTTTATGAGATCACGCCAGTCGAAGGAGGGAAGCGAGGAGGTTTAGCGAGAGTAGCGGCTTTGCGACAACAGCTATTGCGCCAGAACCGCAATACTTACACCGTTTTAGCAGGTGATTTCTTCAACCCTTCTGCCTTGGGTACCGCCAAAGTCAATGGGCAACGTTTGGCAGGTCAGCAAATGGTAGCCGTGTTGAATGTGATGGGTTTGGACTACGCTACCTTCGGCAACCACGAGTTTGACTTGTCCGAGGAGTTGTTTCGGCAGCGATTGCGAGAGTCGAAGTTTCGTTGGTTTTCTGGCAACGTCACTGATGCATCAGGTAAGGCATTTCCTGGCGTGGCGCAATCTCAGATTGTGAAGGCAACAGGCAAGCAAGGAGAGGTTGTCCGAGTTGGCTTAATCGGGGTAACTCTGGATAGTAACCAGAAAGACTACGTGCGCTATCGAGACGCGATCGCCTCAGCTCAGGAGCAAGTCAAAGCCATGCAAGGCAAAACGGATGTGATTGTGGCGCTGACCCACCTCTCCCTGGAACAAGACCAGCAACTCGCCGCTACGATTCCTGAGATCGATTTAATTTTGGGTGGGCACGAACACGAGAATATGCAGCAGTGGCGAGTCGTCGGTGAAACCAATAAAGCTCGGAAATGCAACGCAGGTTTAACGCCGATCTTTAAGGCAGATGCCAACGCCCGCACCGTTTACATTCATGATTTGCAGTACGACACCCAAACTCGCTGTCTACGAATCAACTCTCGTTTGCAGCCCATCACAGATGCCATGCCAGAGGATACCCGTACTGCCAAAGTGGTGCAGCAATGGGTCGATCGCGCCTTTGCAGGATTTCGGGCCGACGGATTTAACCCAGAACAGGCGATCGCAACTACTCGTGAAACTTTAGATGGGCTGGAATCCAGTGTTCGCAACTCTCCCACTAACCTAACGAAGCTTGTGGCTCAGGCGATGCTGCGGGAAGTGGAGGGAGCTGAATTGGCAATTTTTAATGGTGGCTCGATTCGTATTGACGATCGCATTCCCGCAGGGCCGATCACGCAATACGATGTGATCCGGATTCTGCCGTTTGGCGGTAAGGTGCTGTCGGTCGAGATGAAGGGTGAGGTTCTCCAGCGTGCTCTGGCTCAGGGACGAGATAATCGAGGAGCGGGGGGTTACTTGCAAACTGCGAATGTGGACTGGAATGCTAGTACTAACAGTTGGTTAATTCAAGGTCAGCCCCTGCAACCAAATCGGATGTACCGTGTTGCTATTAATGACTTTTTAATGACAGGTCAAGAAAGCAATTTAGGCTTTTTGACGTTTCAATCGTCTGACATCAAGTTGGTAGGGGAGAAGCAAGACATTCGTTTTGCAGTGATTAACCAACTCCAAGCTCAGCAGGGTGCCGCTACAAAACCACAGCTACCCGTTGCAAAACCCTAGGCATAAATAAGTGCGATCGCTCCGTAGCTTAGGAAAACATCAAAGTTCGGTCATGAGGACATTTATCTTGGAACGATTACCAGCGCAGCCGATTACACGAGAAAACTTTCAACCTTACGGCCAAGTGATTGCTGCCAGTACGGATGGGAAGCTGTTCGACTCGGAGGATGCCCAACTGGTGCTCGATCGCGGTACGCCTCGCTTCTACATCATGCGGCTGCACAGCAAAGGTCGGAAGTTCCACAACATCACTCGCCACGTTCAATGCACCCAATGTTTGGGGTCGCTCGAAGGGAAGGAATGGTTGCTGGCTGTAGCGCCCCCTTCTCCAGGTTCGCAGCCTGACCTAGATAAGATTGCTGCGTTCCAAATCCCTGGTGACTGCTTCATCAAGCTTAACCTCGGCACCTGGCACGCTGGCCCCTATTTCGACGCTGATTTTGTGGATTTCTACAACCTGGAACTGAGCGACACTAACCTCAACGACCACGAAACTTGTAACTTGCTGGAGGCTTATGGTGTGGAGTTTGGGATCGCCACTCTTTAACCAGCGGATCTGAGCCGATAGAACGAATCATCTGGCTGATAATCTTCTCGGTTGAGTGAGTAGTAAGCCACCTCAAGATTGTAATAGTGGGCTCGTTTTTCGTACTTCAGCCCTGCTTTTTGCATCACTCGTTGCGAGGCAAGGTTGGTTGGTAAAGCAATAGAGACAATGCGCTGAAGTTGCAGTGTCTCAAAACCAAAGCGCACACTAGCTCTGGCGGCTTCTGTCGTGAGTCCTTTGTTCCAGTAATCATGGGCGATCGCGTAAGCCAACTCTACTTCGGACGTGTTTTGTAACCATTGCAATCCGCAATGCCCAATCAGTTCTCCATGTTGCTTCTCCACCATTGCCCACAGCCCAAAGCCATGATGTTGCCAATGGTCTATAAAGTTAGTCAAAACCGCTTGGCCTCGTTCCCAAGTTAGAGGCCGAGACGAAGGCAGCGTTTTCATCACATACGGATTGGCAGTAATTTGCCGATGGTGAGCTTCCAAGTCGGCGATCGCTAGGAGCCGAAGCTGTAGCCGCTCCGTTTCAAGTTCGTATCCCGTCATGACGTGGCAAAACTTTCTGGAGTGTTGAAAAGGTAAAGCTTTGTTTCGGTATCCTACAAGGGAAGCAGATTAGTTTTCTTCCTTTGCTCGATGTCCCTTAACTCCTCATATCATGCTGGCAGCAATTTTATTTGACTTGGATGGCACCCTCACCAACACCGACCCCATTCACTTCCGAGCTTGGCAAGAGCATCTCAGCGAACACGGCCTAGAGATTGACGAGACATTTTACAAAACCCAGATTAGCGGCAAGACCAACCCCGTGATTATTGAAGAGATTCTGCCAAATTTGTCTGTGGAGGCAGGGCAACAACTTGCGGATGCTAAAGAATTACGCTTCCGGGAATTAGCGACACAAGAAATTACAGCTATGGCAGGGCTGACCCAAATTCTAGATTGGGCGCAGCAACAGCAGTTACCTTTAGCCGTTGTAACGAATGCCCCACCCGAAAATGCCTACTTCATGCTGGAAACTCTGAAATTAAATGCTCATTTTCAGACAGTGGTGATCTCGGATGAAATTGGCGTGGGAAAACCAGATCCTGCTCCCTACAACATTGCATTGGAGCGACTAAATGTAGCCCCAGAAGCCGCGATCGCCTTTGAAGATTCTCCCTCAGGGATCCGCTCAGCAGTCGCAGCGGGAATTCCTACCATTGGTATTGCTTCTACTCACAATCTCCAAGTGCTTTACGATTTAGGCGCGATGCTAGTGATTCCCGATTTTACTGATGAACAACTCTGGGCCTTACTAAAATCTCCGGGCAAAGTTGATGAACCGAAATTATTAGTAAATTAGTGATTCATTAGCGATCGCTCGAAATAATCAACAACTCCTCATCTCACCAAAAACTGCTGTTCTTAAACACAAAAAAGCTGGAATTACACTTATAAATTCCAGCCTACAAATATTGGGTTTAGTTTAGTTATAGAGGATTAGCTTAGAGTTAGATAGGGGGTAAGTATAACCTTCTTAAGAAAAGAAGCTTTTTGTTTCGCTGGCACCAATTCAAAAGATTTTCAGTTATGGATTAATCTATATGAACTGGTGGTTAAATCAGCGTTAAACAGCGCTTAGGTCGAGCAATCTTGGAATTTTTGACCTATTGACCAGGCTGCCCTTTTTCAAAAGCTTTTTGCATCAAATCGTGGCTGTCGCCAGTATTAGCTGCGTCAGGACGTAAGTCTTGAGCCATTGCCCGGAAGTCACTGGGATCGCCTGTAGGTTCTGCTTCAAACTTAGTTTCTTCGGCTGCATGAAGTTCGTGCTCTGGTGCAGTGGCTGCTGCTGCCGCTTCTGCGCCTTGGCTGCTACGATCAACGTCGCTGACGCTATATTCTTTAGAAGCTTCGTAGTCAGCATCTATATTTACTTTAGGAGCTTTTTGTTCACCCGCAGAAATCTCTTCTGTCGCTTGTAGAGCATCAAAATTTTGACCTTCACCTGGGGTTAAATCGGTAGTTGCGTCAGCCATATTGAACTCCTAACTTTCGTTTTTTAACTTCATGCCCTGACTTTAACAAAGCTGGCTCTGCTTTCCTCAACCCCCCAGGATAGATTCCCAACCTCCCCCTGTGGAGAGATTCGCCAAAGCAAGTTAAGTAACCGAAACTCTCCCTCCTGAGGGGCGATCGCGCTCCAAAAATTGTGATAACTCTAACCTGGAGTAGCTTAATATTCTCTAGGAGAAAAGTTTATGACTTCTGACCATGAAAGCGGTAGATCCCAACTTCTAAATGAAGATACTACGAAAGCAGTTGAAGCATTTAACAAGCTCGGGACAGATGAGAAATTAGCTTATTTCTACTACGTTTACGAGAAGATGGGTGAGTCAATTACCCCTGCGGCTCCAGCTGCAACAGAGCCAAATTTAGCCCCCAAATTAATGGGTGATTTTTACGAATTATCTGATGACGAACAACTGGCAATTATGCGCCAGATTGTGAATCGTGAAGACACAGAATATTCACGGGCTTATGGCTCTTTAAAGGAAAATAATCAACTAATGGTTTGGTTCGCTTGGGCGCAAGCAATGGGCGAAACAGTGGTTGATTTGCCTGGAGGCTACAACGCGGTTGAAGGCATCAACAACCTCCTTTCTCAAACCGAACACCTAGGTTTTGAGCATCAAATTTCCATGTTCCGAGAAATTGCTGCGAACATGGGTTATACCGATGTTCAGCCGATTCCTACTCAAGCTGAAACGGGCAAGACTTCTAGCTTCTAGACTGGAGCTAAGATTGCAATAAGTTTTAGAGACGTGGCGATCGCGTCTCTATTATTTTGGCTATTTTGACTGTCTTGGCTGATCAGCTGGATGGAACTTGCGATAAAGCATGCCCTTCACAGGGTTTCCCTGCTTTAAGTGGCGTTCGGCGATCGCGCTTACTTCATCGGGCTGCACCCGACAATACCAGACTTCCTCTGGCAACACGAGCATCATTGGGCCATTGCCACATTGTCCCAAGCAGCTACTAGCCTCAACTTGCACGTCAGAAGTAGTTTGGGTTTGCAAAGCTGCTAAAACTTTTGTCGCGCCTTGCTTTTGACAACTCTTGTTTTGACAAACGAGAACACGTCTAGGAACTGACAAGCACCTACACTCAAAACTGCTTCTCTATCCTAGACTCCTGATTAGGTGAAGTAGATTCAGCTTGCTTAAAGTAGCTGCAACAAACGGCTGAGTCTCTCGGAGTAGCTTTTCATCACTTCTAGGGCAAAGATGGGAGTTTCTTGGACGGCGAAGAGAAACCGCTTTTGATCCAGAAACGCTAGTTGGCAATCGGTTTCGGCCACAGCCGTATAATTTCTGGTTTTTGCACCAATCAACGCGCCAACCCCAAACACTTCACCTCGCTCCAACGTTTCTACCACTCGGTTATTGATCACTAAGCCAACCGTCCCTGAAAGAATGCCATACATTAATTCAGCGGGTTGCCCGGTTTCAAAGATGACTTGATCGGTTGAGAAGTGCTGTGGCTCTGGTTGCCTTTGGAAGATGCTGAGGGTTGTAACTGGGTCTAACATGACTCGGCAATTCCAATAAGTTAAAAGTGGTGTTTTTCGGGAGGGAATTAAAGACTTGGTTCGCTCCAGCAAGATGAAACCAGCTTTAGACGCTCGAATTCTACTGTTTTGGGTCCAGCGACGCGGGATTCTAAAGAATAATTTCTAGATTAACGGGCGATCGCGCCTAGAGCGAAGTGCATAAAACCCAATACTAATTAGCTTTAACTCAAGAGTAGTAGGGTTTATGGCTGCCTTTAGGTAAAGTCTAGTTGTAGCGCAATCCCTCTTAAGACGTAGGAAGTACAACCTCAAGGCAGAGGAAGTATAACCATGAGTCGGGAAAAATAAGGCAGTATTGATGGCTTTAAATAAGTTTTGCCACAACTCTGATGGCGATGCACATGGAGGCAATGGCTAATGTCTACTCTGAATATTTCGCTACCTGAAGCAGTTCACCAATTTGTTGAGGAGCAAGTTACTTTTGGCGGCTACGATACGAGCAGCGAGTACATCCAGCACTTAATTCACCAAGATCAAGAACGAGTTAACAAAAGACAGTTAGAAACGTTGTTAACCGAAACCTTAGAGAGTGATGAATTAGGCTACATGACTGACGAATGGTGGCAAGAAAAGCGCACTCAGATTCTGCAAAAACTCCGCTCTGAGCAGAAGTAATCTAGCAGTACCACGATCGCTAGTCACGCAATATAGGCTGAAATTGTTTGGTACAGCTTCGCCCAAATAAGCTTTTGTTCTACGTTAGGTGCCTGGGAGCGATCGCAATTCTTCGCTTAAATGGGTGCGATCGGCTAAGGCTTTGAGTAGCGGTCCATGTGCACCAAACTCAACGATGCTCACCGAGCCCACTGGGCAACCCAAACGGTAGCGGAAACGGCCTACATCAATGCCCAGCAGGGCACAAAGTGTAATCCGAATTGTGGCTTTGTGCGCCACGATCAAGACATTACCGTCATTAAACCGTTCTTTGATTTCTTCGATGACTTGTAAGGCTCGGGTCGCGATCGCCACCGCTGGTTCTCCCTCCGTGGGTGGGTACCAAGCAGGGTCAGCAGACCACCGCAAGTAATCATCATGAAATTCCTGGCTCACAGTGGCCACCGTATTGCCTTCCCACTTGCCATAGTTGATTTCTTTCAGGCCATCCCGCAATTCTGGTTGCAAGCTTGTCGCCTCACAAAGCGGCTTTACGGTGGCGATCGTCCGTCGCATTGGGCTAGAAAAAATTGCTGTCCAGGGTATGGCTTTATAGGCGACAGCAAAGGCCTGAGCCATTGCCAAACCGTCAGGGGTGAGTTCAGGGTCGATCACGCCACAAAAGAGGTTTTCGCGGCTGCAAGTGGTTTGGCCGTGGCGGAGAAAGTAAAGCGTGAGGCTCAAGGTCGTCAGCTCCAGTACAGGGGTGCAAATCACCATTGCCAGTGTAGACAATCTTGACTGACAACCCGCCAATTGCGTAAATCATTTCGGACTGGTGTATCACCAGCAAGCCAGAGAAAATTCTAACGATAGGAACAACTGCGTAAAGACACCGTCTTTTGATCAAGAATTCATTTCAACCCTATCTTTCTACCAGTAAATTTACAGGGTGTCCTCATGCTGCTGATTCGTGAAATTGTCCAACAGGCGTTCACATCCGGTTGTTTGACAGTGGAAGCAGAAGAGCAACTCCGGAAGTTATTGGCCAAAAAGTACGATGCCCAAGACTTACGGGCTTTCATGAAACTGCAACAGGCCACTATGTCCGGTGTGGTCAAGCAAGAGTCTCGCGAGTTGCTGTATTCGCGCTAATCTACCGATTTCCTCTGTTCTCCCAAGCGATCGCTCTTTGTAAAGAGGAAAAGGAGCGATCGCTTTTTTCTGGCTTAACCTGCTACCACTTAAGGAACGCAGCTTCTGAGCCGTGTTCGCGGCGAACCCTACCATCTTCCTCAAACCAGGCAATTACTTGCTCTGGGGTCAATTCTTCGATCGCTACTCCTGCATTTTGGGCAATGTGTTTCAGCAACTGTAGAGAAGAAATGGTGAGGCGAGTCAGGAATTTTTCATGAGACGACAGCAACGCCGCATCTACAGCAGCAGATTCTTCCAAGCTAAGAAACTGGGTCGTAGGTTGTTGGGGTTGAGTCATAGTCAACAATTAATCATGGCAGTTTGCAGTGGACAGCCAGCGGCTACATCAAAGGCGATCGCTACTAGCTTAGAGACGATGAATCCAGACTAAACCTTTCTAGAGAATTATTCTGCCCGACTACCCCGATCAGCGCTAGTTGCCAACTGCCGCTTTAGTCTGGATCAAATAGCCACAGCGATGTTCGCCATTCACAATCCAGTGAGTCCGCTCTACAGTGCAACCAGGCAGGGCCGCCGCAAACATTTCTAATTCATGACCACACACACTAGGGAATGACTCCGCAATATGCGAAATGGCGCAGTTATACTCTGTTACTACATAGCGCTCAGCCTGATCTGATTGAGTCGAAACGGATTGCGCCTCAGTAGCAGCCACAGAGTGCCACTCAGCCATGTAGCCTTCAGCCCGTCGTAGCTCAACTAAATTAGCCACTCGCTCTTGCAACGATCCTGAACCAACGCGATCGCGGTATTCTGCCGCCTTGCGTTCCCACTGCTTTTGGAGTAGTACTCCCACCTGCTCACGGCCCACTGTTTCGGTCAGCGTATCTAAAAGCGAAAGGGCAAATTCTTCGTAACGGTCCGGGAAGCGATCGCGACCTTGACGGCTGAGCTTGTAGACGTGGTTGGGACGCCCCATACTGACATGCACAACTTCGTGCAAAATCAACCCCTCCGCCTCTAAGTCTTTCAAGTGACGGCGAATTGCTTGAGGACTAAGCTTCAAGTGTTCCGCCAGTTCTTGGGCAGTCGCTTGGCCCTGCTTCAATAAATGATGCAGGATGTCCTGTTTCGTAGAAGGTTGCTGTGTCGTTGCCATCCTTGTCTCAAAACCAGCTAAAGCGAACGGCAAAAATTGCGCGAACAGACTTTGACAACTAAATTGTTTCTAAAGTACCCTAAAATAGAAATTAAGCAACGAAAGTGTTGTTTTAATTATTTAATTATAGATTGTAGTTCAGTTTGTCCTGCCATCCTGCCTCATGAATTCAACGACCCCTGAAAGCCAGCAAGCAACAGAAAAAAGCCTCGAAGCTATGAGGCACTTTTCAGAAACTTATGCCAAACGGACAGGAACCTACTTCTGTATGGACCCCGGTGTCACCGCTGTTGTGATCGAAGGGCTAGCCAAACACAAGGACGAACTAGGTGCTCCCCTCTGCCCTTGCCGTCACTACGAAGACAAAGAAGCAGAAGTAGCCGCAGCTTTCTGGAACTGCCCTTGCGTCCCCATGCGCGAGCGCAAAGAGTGCCACTGCATGCTCTTCCTGACCGAAGACAACGAGTTTAGGGGGGACAAGCAGGAAATCAGCTTTGAAGAAGTTAGAGCTGTGACCAATCAATATTAATTTCTAGCCTTTTGCCTGCGGCTGACTCGATTCCTTTCCCTAGAGAACACACTTTCCTCGTTTGCTGACCTAGCGTCTCATTTCGCCCCAGGTTTGCTGTTCAGCCGCCTCCGATCCCTAGAGTCCTGAGAGAACACTACCGATGACTGCAAGCGTTAAGACACTCGTCAATCAGCCCTACAAGTACGGGTTTGTGACGGACATCGAGTCAGAAACCGTACCCCGTGGATTAAGCGAAGACACCGTCCGCTTAATTTCGGCCAAGAAAGAAGAGCCAGAATTCATGCTGGAGTTTCGCCTCAAGGCGTATCGCCAGTGGCTGAAGATGACTGAGCCAACTTGGCCCCATGTCACCTACCCGCCAATCAATTACCAAGACATCATTTATTATTCCGCGCCCAAGCAGAAGCAGAAGAAGCAGAGCTTGGACGAAGTAGACCCCATTCTGCTAGAAACCTTTGAGAAGCTGGGCATTCCACTGACTGAGCAAAAGCGCCTTGCCAACGTTGCCGTCGATGCTATTTTCGACAGCGTTTCCGTGGCCACCACCTTCCGCGAGAAGCTAGCTGAGAAGGGCGTGATCTTCTGCTCGATCTCCGAAGCGCTGCGCGAGTATCCAGAGTTGGTGCAGAAGTACCTCGGTAGCGTTGTGCCTGTAGCCGACAACTATTTTGCGGCCCTCAACGCGGCGGTGTTTAGCGACGGTTCCTTCGTCTACATCCCCAAAAACACCAAGTGTCCGATGGAGTTGTCCACCTACTTCCGGATCAACAGTGGCGACACAGGGCAGTTTGAGCGGACGCTGATTGTGGCTGAAGAAGGCAGCTCAGTCAGCTATCTCGAAGGCTGTACTGCCCCTATGTACGACACCAACCAGCTCCACGCCGCTGTAGTGGAATTGGTAGCGATGGACAATGCTGAGATCAAGTACTCCACTGTCCAGAACTGGTATGCAGGCGACGAGAACGGCAAAGGCGGTATCTATAACTTCGTCACCAAGCGCGGTCTCTGCCAAGGCGTGAACTCCAAGATTTCTTGGACCCAAGTCGAAACAGGTTCGGCCATCACCTGGAAGTACCCCAGTTGCGTGCTGGTCGGTGACAACTCTGTAGGTGAGTTCTACTCGGTGGCGCTGACCAACCACATGCAGCAAGCCGACACAGGCACCAAGATGATCCACATCGGCAAGAACACCCGCAGCACGATTATCTCCAAGGGGATTTCGGCAGGTAAATCCAAGAACAGCTATCGAGGTTTGGTGAAGATTAGCCCGAAAGCGGAGGGCGCACGCAACTACTCGCAGTGTGACTCGATGCTGATTGGTGACAATGCCCAAGCCAACACCTTCCCTTACATCCAAGTGCAAAACAACACAGGCAAGGTAGAGCACGAAGCCTCAACTTCCAAGATTGGGGAAGACCAGCTTTTCTTCTTCACCCAACGCGGCATCTCGATGGAAGACGCGATCTCGATGATGATCAGCGGTTTCTGTAAGGATGTGTTCAGTCAGTTGCCAATGGAGTTTGCAGTCGAAGCCGATCGCCTGTTGGCCCTGAAACTAGAAGGCAGCGTGGGTTAGACCTCTCCCCCAGCCCCTCTCCCAGTGGGAGAGGGGCGAAACCCAAGAAAGCCGCGATCGCTTCTCTCTCCCTAACTTGCTCGAATCCCTAACCCTCAAGCATTCCAGAGTTTTAATCAGTTGCAATGATCATTGAAAATAGCGAAGTTATCTTATCCGTCCGGGATCTAACCGCGAATGTGGACGGTACCCAAATCCTCAAAGGCTTGAACCTGGAGGTCAAGGCTGGAGAAATTCACGCCATCATGGGGCCAAACGGTTCTGGTAAGAGCACTTTTTCCAAGATTTTGGCAGGGCATCCCGCTTACGAAGTCACAGGTGGCGAAGTGATTTTCTTGGGCGAAAACTTATTGGAAAAGGAACCCGAAGAACGGGCGCGATCGGGTGTGTTTTTGGCATTCCAGTATCCCCTAGAAATTCCAGGGGTCAGCAACATCGATTTCTTGCGCGTGGCTTACAACTCGCGCCGCAAACACCAAGGTCTGGAAGAACTCGACGCTTTTGACTTTGATGATTTGGTGCGGCAGAAGCTAGATGTGGTGAAGATGGACCCTGCGTTTCTGAATCGCAGCGTGAATGAAGGCTTCTCGGGTGGCGAGAAAAAGCGCAACGAGATTCTGCAAATGGCGCTGCTGGAACCCAAGTTAGCCATTCTGGATGAAACTGATTCTGGCTTAGATATTGATGCGCTCAAGATCGTGTCTGGTGGTGTCAACCAGATCGCCAATCCCCAAAATGCCACGATTCTGATCACCCACTACCAGCGCTTGCTCAACTACATCACTCCTGATTTTGTGCATGTGATGGAAGGCGGTCGCATCCTGACTACAGGTGGTAAAGAACTGGCGCTGGAACTTGAAGAGCGCGGTTATGAATGGGTCCGTGAAGAAGACGCGGCTGAGGTGGCAGCACGATGACGATTCAGGTTTCCCCCGAACAAACTGCGAGTTCCCAGGCAGCAACCAACCGGGAAGCTTACTTGGCTGGGTTGCTGAAGTTGGCTCAAAGCACTGAGGTGAAAGTCAGCGATCGCCTCCCAGAACTCAGATCCCAGGCTGCGGCGTTGGTGCAAGAGCAAACCTTCCCCACGACTCGCAATGAAGAATGGCGCTACACCGATTTGTCGCCCTTGTTGCAGGTGGAGTTGGTAGTTGGCGATCGCTCATTAGTAGTTAGCTCTAAGGCCGTTCAAGCATTCGCGTTGTTAGAGGCGGCTGAGAGTCGGTTGGTGTTCGTCAATGGCGTTTATACGTCGGAACTCTCTGCGATCGCCAATCTCCCAGCTAATATCTTTGTCGGTAATTTGGCGGCTTTACCAGAGGAGTTAAAAGCGCGATCGCAGAACTACTTGGCAAAGCAACCCGGTGCGGAAGAAGTCTTTACCGCACTCAACACCGCAGGTCTGAGTGATGCTGCCATCGTTTGGATTCCGAAGAATCAGGAAGTTGAAACGCCGATTCATTTGCTGTTTGTCTCTACTGCCAGCGATCGCCCCATCCTCTCTCAGCCTCGCTGCTTAGTGGTGGCAGAAACGGGCAGCAGTGTGACGCTCGTGGAAGATTATGGCACGGTTGGTGAGGGTGTATATTTCACCAATTCGGTGACGGAAATCTGGGTCGAACAAAATGCTCAGGTGCGTCACACTAGAGTTCAGCGGGACAGCCAAAACGCTTTCCACATTGGCAAAACTGCGGTCAGCCAAGCTCGTGACAGTCGCTACACCTGCAACGCCGTCAGCTTTGGCGCTAAACTGTCGCGGCACAACTTGGAAATTTTCCAAACTGGAGAGCAGACCGAAACCAACCTCAACGGCTTGACCCTCGTGGCTGGAGACCAACTCGGCGATACTCACAGCACGATCGCCTATACCCAACCTCACGGCAGCAGCCGCCAACTGCACAAAACCATTGTGGATGGGCAAGCGCGGGCTGTGTTCAACGGCAAAGTGTTTGTGCCCAAGCTGGCGCAACTCACCGACGCAGGACAGCTCAACCGCAACTTGCTCCTCTCCCCCAAAGCCCGCGTGGATACCAAGCCGCAGCTAGAAATCACGGCAGATAACGTCAAGTGCAGTCACGGGGCAACGGTGGGGCAGATTGACCCCGATGAAATCTTCTATCTACAAAGTCGTGGTCTCGACCAGGCCAGTGCCCGTCAGCTTTTGGTTTATGCCTTCGCGATCGAGATTATTGATCAAATTCCCGTTGCCTCTGTGCGCGATCGCCTGTCTCAGCTAGTGAAACAACGAGCTTTTTAGAACTATGACTATTGCTCAGGAAAGAACTCTCGCCGCCCAGGTCCGCGCTGACTTCCCGATTTTGGATCAGGAGATCAACGGCAAGCCTTTGGTCTATCTGGACAACGCGGCTACCTCGCAAAAACCCCAAGCGGTGTTGCAAGCGTTGCAGCACTACTACGAGCACGACAATGCTAACGTTCACCGGGGCGTGCATACCCTCAGTTCGCGGGCAACCGATGCTTACGAAGGCGCACGAGATAAGGTCGCGAAGTTTGTCAATGCGGCCTCTCGGCAAGAAATCATCTACACCCGCAACGCCAGCGAAGCGATCAACTTGGTGTCGAACGCTTGGGGCTTGAGCACACTGAAGCAGGGTGACGAGATCATCCTGAGCGTGATGGAGCACCACAGCAACCTGATTCCCTGGCAGTTGGTGGCGCAGAAAACGGGCGCGGTGCTCAAATTTGTGGAGCTAACTGAAACCGAAGAATTCAACTTAGAGCAGTTCAAGTCGCTGATTTCCGACAAGACCAAGCTCGTCTCCGTGGTGCATGTCTCCAACACCTTGGGCTGCATTAACCCCGTTAAAGAGATTTGCGCGATCGCTCACCAACATGGCGCGAGAGTGCTGATCGATGCCTGCCAAAGCGTACCCCACATGCCAGTTGACGTGCAGGACATTGATTGCGATTGGCTGGTCGGCTCTGGTCATAAGATGTGTGCTGCGACTGGGATCGGTTTCCTCTACGGCAAGTTGGCTCTGCTACGCTCGATGCCGCCGTTTTTGGGTGGTGGTGAGATGATTGCGGATGTGTTTCTCGATCACTCCACCTACGCCGATTTGCCCCACAAGTTTGAAGCGGGCACCCCTGCCATTGCTGAAGCGATCGCCCTCGGTGCCGCAGTTGATTACCTGATGGGCTTGGGTATGGACAAAATCCACGCCTACGAGGAAGAACTGACGGCTTACCTGTACCAGCGCTTAGCGGAGTTGCCCGAAGTCCGCACCTATGGCCCCAAACCAACTGAAGATGGCAAAGGCCGTGCTGCTCTCGCTGCTTTCACGGTGGGCGCAGTTCACCCCCACGATCTCTCGACGATTTTGGATCAAGCAGGAATCGCAATTCGGGCTGGGCACCACTGCACGCAACCACTACACCGCCATTTAGGGGCACAATCTACAGCACGGGCGAGTTTGTATTTCTACAACACCCGCGAAGAAATTGATGTCTTCATTGAATCTCTCAAAGAAGCGATCGAATTTTTCGGTAGCATCTTTGGCTAATTGTTACTAAAAACTTTTTTTGTGAGTAAGGTGGGCGATCGCTCACCTTATTTTTTTGTGCAGTCACACTACTTCACTTTATAGACAACTAATCTCTGGAATAGAAGCTGCCTTAGTGTAGGTATAAATAGTGCATGTCTATTTAGCTAGAGACTCAGTAAGCTTCATGAATGACCAAGACCTGCGCGAATGGATTCGTCACCATTTCAAGGTTACTCCCAAAGATCTCAGCATTTATAGAATTGCTCTTACTTTACGTCAAGGAGAAGTTTTAGAGCATTTTGGAGATTCAGTACTTGGCTTTATAGTGTCAGAATACTTATTTGAGAATTACTCAATTGATGAACCAGGCTGGTTCACGCATGTACGCTCTAGCCTAGTTGAAAATGAACATTTAACTCGTATTGGTAGGCGGATCAACTTAGCTGATGTAGTTATTATTCCTAGGACAAGCAGCAAAGAGCATGTCACAGATAGAGTGCTCGCTGACCGACTAGAAGCGTTGATTGCCGCTCTCTACCGGGATCAAGGACTGAAGAAGTGCAAAGAAGTAGTTAGAACGGTCTTCGAGCTAAGTAAAGAGAAAATTGAGAAATGGAATGATACCCAGCAAAATATAACTTCCAATCCTTTGATACAAAGACAACGTTTGGAAGCGCGAGTTATGGCAGAGCTACTAGCTACCCTTGAAGACAAAAACTCCATCTCTGCTTTACAAGAATTTTTAGCTAAGAAGGGTGAATCCCCTCCCGAATATACTGAAATTGAACGTACAGGTGTATCTCATCGCCCAGAATTCACCTTAGAAGCAACTTGTAAATTTAGAGGTAGAAGTTTGGTAGCGGAAGGCAAAGGCACCTCTATCAAAGAAGCTAAGAAACATGCAGCACATGCCTTACTGCAGAAGGTTATTGAGCTTTATAAAGATGGCTGGGGTTAGCGTGATTTAAGAATGATACATAGCGATCGCTCACAACGCCCTATAGATTCTCAACCAGCGATCGCTAAAACATAAAGCAATCGGGTTGTAGAAGGACAGCTATTGATAGGTTACACCCCGAAACAACTGCAATCCTTAGGATGCTGAGAGCGATCGCCTCCCAATACCTACATTTGCAGCAGAGTTGCAATTAACAGTTGGACAGATGATGGGATGGCTGAAAGTCAAATGAATTGAGTTGCCATCTATCAGGACTGAGCGTGGTGTATAGGCGAGGGAACGTGGATTGATTAGAATGCCAGTGCTGTGAACTCCCATTTCGCCATGCCTGCACCTCCTCAAGTCATCAGTCAATATCGCTGCTTTGACGGTACCGTTGGCTTTTACAGTCATCAATCTTCAGCTTGTAGCAGTGAGATGAAATTTGCGGTGTATCAGCCGCCGCAAGCTAAGGCAGAACCAGTGCCCGTGTTGTATTTCCTCTCTGGTCTGACTTGCACCGAAGAAAACTTCATTACGAAGGCGGGAACACAACAGTTTGCCGCCAAGCACGGGGTGATGCTCGTGGCACCGGATACGAGTCCACGCAATACAGGGATTCCGGGTGAAGATGAAGATTGGGATTTTGGTACAGGCGCTGGATTCTATGTCGATGCCACCCAGGAGCCGTGGAGCCAGCACTACCGGATGTATAGCTACATTACTGAAGAATTGCCAGTGCTGATCGCAGAGCATTTCCCGGTGAAGCGCGATCGCCAAGGTATCTTTGGGCATTCAATGGGCGGTCATGGGGCGCTGGTTTGTGCGCTGAGAAATCGCGATCGCTATCTTTCGGTATCTGCCTTTGCGCCAATTGTGGCTCCCATGCGTTGCGCTTGGGGACAAAAAGCCTTTAATAATTATTTGGGTGCAAATCAGGAACAGTGGCGAGCTTATGATGCGAGTGAGTTGATTCTTAGAGCTGATTGGCAGCGTCCGATTCTGATCGACCAAGGCACAGCAGATAACTTCCTAGAAAATCAACTGAAACCGCAGTTATTTGAGCAAGCCTGTACCCAGGTAGGGCAACCCCTCACCTTGCGAATGCAGTCAGGGTACGACCATAGCTATTACTTCATCGCTACATTCATGGAAGACCATATTCGCCATCATGCCGAGGCTTTGTGGGCATAAAAAAAATCCCCAGCGCAAGGCCAGGGATTAAATTCAGGGTGCATCTACCATTCCTTTCTTCTAGGAAGGGGTGGGTAGCTCCGGAAAAAGTTGAACAACTTTGGTGGAAATGCAGAGTTGAAAGTCGCGATCGCTCTGCTAGCTCGATCCATGCGTTTAACTATGCTGTTGAGGCCGCTTAAAAAAGGCAACCATATCTTTGGCTGCATCACTCACCACAGAAACTAATTCCCAGCCTTGCTCGCCTAATTCTTTCATGTTTCTCCAGCTACCATTAGCTGCCTGGTAAGACCCAGAAGCATTGACGTAAACCGTTATGTACTCAAAGCGCTGCATAGTGTTTGGCTCAATGGCAAGGTTTCTAGCTGGCTCAGAGACAGCTTAAATTTGTCAGCTCACCTGTGGCCTGCTGCAAATGCTATCAGCATGCCCTTTCCCAAAGCATTATTCGTTATGGTGAAAAAAGTTTGGTAGAGCAATAGGGGCAGTTGGAAAGCATGAGCAAAGGTCAGCTAATAAAACTTTGGGCGTGGTCGCTTGGCCTTTTTCTGTGTTTTACCTCACCTGCTCCTGCCCAAACTATTTTTAGCCCGATGCAGCAGCGCTTGAGTCCCCAAACGGTCCTCCGCCAGCTAGCAGCCGCCGATGTGGTTTACCTAGGCGAGACTCACGATAGCCCAGCCGATCATCGAGCACAACTCAAAATTATTCAAGCGCTTCACCAAAAACAGCCCCGACTGGCGATCGCGTTAGAAATGTTTCAACGCCCCTATCAACCGGCGCTCGATCGCTATCTGGCAGGGCAAATTACCGAAGCAGAGCTGCGCCAACAAAGCCAATTTGATCAACGTTGGGGCTACGACTGGGAGTACTACGCCCCGATTTTGCGCTTTGCCAAAGCTAAACGTCTACCTCTGATCGCCCTTAACACCCCTACCGAAATCACCCGCAAAGTCGCTCGCCAAGGCTTAGATAGTTTGACGGCCAGCGATCGCCAATTTATTCCACCCGCCGCAGAGATTCGCACCGACAATGTTGCCTATCGCCAACGCATCCAGAAAATCTACGAAGAAATGCATCAAGGCCACAGCTCCAGCAAAAACTTCGAGCAATTCTTTGAAGCGCAAGTACTCTGGGACGAAACAATGGCCGAGCGCATCGCTCAATTTGCCACCACTCATCCCAACTCCCAAATTGTCGTACTGGCTGGACAAGGCCACATCATCTACGGAGACGGCATCCCTAGCCGAGTCACCCGTCGCCTCAAAAACACCCCTAACTTCGTGCAGCGCTTAGTCCTACTCAACCCAGAAAATATAGAAAACGGAGGTAGAGCGATCGCGGATTACCTATGGAAGGAGGAAGAGTGAAGGATGAGGAATGAAGGATGAAGATGTATTTTAAGCGAGGAAGATTGGGGCGATCGCCCCTAGTAAGCTCTATAAACAACTTCTTACAAAGCGCAAATGGAAAACACTGCTGGACTGGATTGGATTTTAGGGGGGCTTGCGATCGCCATCCTCGCTGGAGCCTTACTAATGCTATTTAGTGGCGTTCTCGCCATGAACAAAAAGTAGAACCCCACACCACAAAACCACTTTTGGAGGGGGTCTGGGGGACGCAACCGTCCTTCAGTGGGAGTTTGAGGGCAGGTGCCCTCAAGCTCTTGGTTTGCTCAAGCAACCCTTATTTTTCCAAAAAGCCCACATACGGCCTAAAAAACGGCACCAACTCTCCTCGACTCACCACCAAAGTCGGAAACGATCGCTCCCCGTAATCTTGCCCCACCCGCAGCGGGAAAATAGGCTCCGATTCCAACGGCACCCAGCTTGCTCCACCCGCCTGCGCGATCGCCCACACCGCCGCAATATCCCAAATCTTCGGGGTTGCCTCTACTGCCCCCAACGTCGAGCCCAGCGCCACCGTCAGCAGATTGTAAGTCGCCACCCCCAACATGCGAATCTTGCAAGGAAAGCGATTTTGCATCACCGCAGTACTGCGAGCACACAAACTGAAAAAGTGATTGCGCGAAGGCTCATCCACACTACTGTGAATTGGCTGGCGATTGAGAAACGCCCCAGTAGGCCCACTCAACCCAGAATCACCGTACCAAAACCCATGAAACGACTGGCCCAGTGTCGGCAAATGCACATACCCAAATACAGGCGTACCGCGATACAGCAACCCTAGAGAGATTCCCCAAAGCGGAATGCCACGGGCAAAATTGGTCGTGCCATCTATCGGGTCAATAATCCAGCACCATTCCGTCCCTGGAAAAATGTGCTCCACCTCCTCGCTCAGCACCCCATGCTCCGGAAAAGCCGCCGCGATCGCCTCTCGCAATTCCTGGTCAGCCCACTGGTCGGATTGGGTGACTAAGCTACCATCCGCTTTTTCTGCTGCTTGAGCTTGACCAAAATCTGCCAGTAACTGTTTACCGACTCTAGCCGTCGTCGCCTCAGCAAAATCAAGAATCGTCGTCCAAAAATCAGTCATTAATCTAGATCACCTTCTAGCACAGCCGCGATCGCCTGTTTGTTATTGCTGCGAAATTCTTGCACATTTACCCGCCCTAAAAACCAAACTGCTAACACCATCCCGACAGCTTGCAGTGCAAACACTAAGCCGTAAGCAAAAACTAAGTTGCTGAACAGTTTCTTGCCAATATCGAGCACCGCTCCTCCGGTCACAGTCGCCAAAGCTCTAGCCATTGCCTGGGACAAACCCCAAGCACCAATAAAAGTGCCCGCTGCTTCTGCTGCCGTGAGATCGAGCATCAAACTGATCGCCCCGGTCGTAGTGATCCCAGAAGCCAAGCCAAACAAGAACAAAGCACCTTGGAGCAATTTGGCATTTTGACTAAAGCCCGACGAAATAATCAAAATGAAGCTAAGAGCCACCAAAAAGCAGCCCCAACGAGTCGTCTTCTGCTTACCCAAGCGTGGCACGACTAAAAAGCCAGTGGAGCTAATGCCAATCAACGTGCCCATGCCCCAAAAAGCATTTAACTTTGTAGTTTCTGAGATCTGCATCTGAAACACCTGCGCCCCGTAAGGCTCCAGTACAGGTTCTTGCATAAACAAGCTAATTGTCATCACCAAGAGAAAAATGAAAAATAACCCAGTCTGCCGATTAGCGGTCAGAATCTTGAGGGCACGTCCAAAAGTGATGCTATCTTCGCGATCGACCAAGCTAGAGCGAGAAGCATAGCAGGAATACTTCTTCTCTACCCCAAACGTCGCCAGCAGCGCCAGACCAAACACAGCCGCCGGAATAATCATGAACACGCGATTGATCGATGCTTGCACAGCCGCGATCGGCGCATCTAAGGCCAATGGTTTCAGCACCACACTAATGATGATGGCTCCAATCACAATGCCGACCATCAGCATTGACCAGACAATGCCTACTAGCTTCGAGCGGTTACTTTCATCTGAGACATCTACCAGCAAGGCGGCAAAGGGGGTTGAGCTAGAGCTAAGCGCCAATCCATAAATGGCAAAAACTAACCCTAGGAGTCCTATCCACCCATATGTGGCAAGGCTCCAGCCTTGCGGTCGCAACGCAGAGTCGTTGGCAATGCTACTCCCCAATTGCCACATCACTTGTACCGCTAGGAAAGCAGCGATCGCAAACAAGGCAGCGCCTACCCAAACATAACCTGTGCGGTGATGGCCCAAAAACGGCTTGGAGTCTGACATCTGGCCAAACCAAACTCGCGCTGGAGCGACAAACTGATGCATCGCGATCGCTCCAGCCGTCACCAAAGCTGGAACTTTCAGCTCATCAATCATCACGCGGTTGAGAACGCCCAAGGTGAGCAGAGACATAATGCCTAAGCCCATCTGAAACAACCCTAACCGAAACATGGTCAACAAGTTAATCCGAGAAATCGCTGCTGTACTAGCTGACGGCTCTAAATTTTCGTTCGAAAAGTCATCAGTTTCCATATCTACTAAAAAGTTGATTAGAACAATATTGATCAGCTGGTTGATGTCGCTTTCAGGACTTACGCAAGAGCCATCTGAACAGACGGATGCTTGAGTTGTGCAATCAAGTAGTCCGAGAGCATCCCATGCTTGACTTGATAGATGGTTTTGCTGCTCTGGTAAGCGA